>CAZBKS010000402.1:0-2894 GCA_964492475.1 uncultured Syntrophomonas sp.
CTCGCAATACAGTCCGTTGGACAGGGAGTGCTTGATTACCATTTGAGTTTCCGGATACAGTTCCCGGCAGGCCTTCAATAGAAGGAAAATTACTCCGCGTCGATAAATCCTGAACCCAATTTCAGTACTTAAATCCAGCAGCTCAACCCTGCATGGTTCCGTAAATACATAGTTTAGATCTTTTAGATCATTATTTACCGCCAGTGCCACGACCTGATAGGGAAGCTGCTCCTGGAGCTTATTAATAAGCTCGCCGGCGCTACTGTTCACCTGTGCTGAATATTGCCCCAAATTTTTAATAGTTATTTGCAGTTTATTTTCTTGTAAAGATTCTTCCCTCATTTAACATACCCTCCTAGACCCCATGTATATATCATTATATAATATAATCGAATATTTGATATGACATTATTAGTCAAAGAACCGATAATACACTTATTTAAGCATCCAATAATTATCCAGAAAAGTGAAGAGGGCCTCGCGCCCTCTTTTACGGATGGGCATCAGCCCTTTAATCCGTGCCTTTCGGTTTTCACTAAACAATATTCGACAATTTGAAAAATTATTCCTTTTGGAAAATACTTTCATATAATAACGTGATCGGTGCTATTTAAATTCAAATTCCTCTTCTTCCAGCACTTTATATTGATCCCTTTTGGTGTCTGTAAAATGCCACCATTCATAATAAATACTGCTAAATCCATTGTGCAGCATAATTTCTTCCAATAATTTGGCGTTATCCATCTGTACGAAACTAACATCGCTGTAATCTCGATCAGCCCGAGCGGAAAATTCGTCAAAGCCGCTGGGCATAGGCAGTTCCCTTCCCTGTTTATCTGTCAGGGTCACATCTACGGCCACTCCTCGGGAATGATAAGAAAAACCCTCATATGGATTTACCACAAAACGACGATCAGGCATTATTTCCCACAATTTGAATTGAGCTGCGGGCGGACGATAAGCATCCCATACTTTAAGACTTAAGCCTCTGCCGTTCAATTCTTCCTGAACTGCCTTCAATTTATCAGCCGTTCCTCTTCTTAAATAAGCTCTTTTTATCTCATAGATAGCTGAACCGTAAACATTATCAGCTGTTGAATATTTTAGATCTACCTCAATACCAGGTATATATTTCTGAATGTCCACTACATCGGTACTGGAGCCGCTGCTGTTAACAGCCAGGTCAGCTGAATAGAGCAGGACTATAATCATAATTATTAGTACCGCTCCCATGGTGCCTGGCAATATGATTTTATTATGAATATTGCTCCTTTTCTTGCCACAGTCCATAATAATAACCTTCCCTGCTGCCATAGTTAATACTATTATCAGTATAAGCACAGCGATTATACATGATAGGCAGACTAACCCTGGCATCTATAGTAATGTTAATACGGCAGTAACAAATACTTTGCTGAATACCCCCTTTTTTATGGAATCCTTAAACAGGTATAGAAATTCTTCCTCACTCATGTGGGCCGGACTCAATACCATAGCCCAGACTCCATTGGGGTTCTGTTTGTAAACAGCCAAACGAATTTTAAATACATTGAGACCCTTGATAAATATCCGCTCCATGAAGATGGTGTGATCGCAGGCTAATATTTCTCCCCGGGCATATATATCGCAATATTCGGTATTCTTTATAGGCTTCCATGGTCCTGGGGCAAGTTTGGTACTGCGGATAACGGTTTTTAGCCCGGCCTGTAAAACTGGAGATATGATACGGTATGCAATACCCCTTTGGATAATTTCAAAAAGATCATCTTCAACTGCCTCCAGAGGCCTGGATACCATTTGGTAAAGACCCTGACTGTTTTTTTCCAGGTAAGCAAGCCGGATGTTTTCCTGGCCCATTTCATTGACCAGAACACTTTCAATGTTTATCTTCCCATGACCGGCTGTATCTTGAAAACCTGCTTCCCGCAATACCATGCAGCAGTTGCCTGCTTTACTAATGGAATTAACCTCCTCCCGGGTTATTGTTTGGGTATCTAAAACCTTAGTGAATATTTATGTATATTACTCGCCGTATATTCCTGCGGGAAATTGCAAAACCCACATCCCGGACTCAAAAAAAAATACCTCCCACCGTTAAACCTGGCAGAAGGTTTTTATTATTGCCTATTATTGTCTAATGTTATACTCCAAGCGCTTTTCTTCCCGTACCCACTCCGAAGTATTTGTTCCAATTTCAAGTTACCTCAATCTGGCCTGGAGCTGCTCCTGTAAATTAGATAAAATCTCATCTACCCGGCTGTTAATCTCTGCCTCTTTAAGGGTGTGTTCCATGGACTGGAAGGTTAGCCTGAATGCTGCACTCTTATAACCATCAGGCACCTGCTCGCCGGTATAAATATCAAATACTATCACATCCTGTAATAGATCATCGGTTGCTCTAATTACCGCGATGGCTTCAGAAGCTCTTACGTCTTGACCCAGAAGAAGAGCTATATCTCGTTCTACCGAAGGATATTTGGCAATTTGCTCCATCATGATTTTCTGGCCCTTTATCGCATACATGGTCTCAACATCCAACTCAAAAGCGCATGCTTTATCACTTATATCAAAATGGTCCAGAACCAGGGGATGAACTTCTCCAATAACCCCAATTTCTCTGCCCTGGCAGCTTATGCGTGCAGTCCTGCCCGGATGATAACCTGGAATTTCATGACCTTCAAAAATACAATCTTTGATGCCCAGTTCCCTGAAGAGAATTTCGACTATACCTTTCAGATAGAAAAAGTCCATCGGGACATGGTTCTTTAACCAATTTAAATCGACCCTGCCTGCTACCACGGCACCTAATTTAAGTTTTTCGTCCGGCAGCCGGTCATCCGAGGGGTAGTAGACTGCCCCCATCTCAAAAAAATTAAGGTTCTGGTTGCGGCGGG
>CAZBKS010000403.1:0-2884 GCA_964492475.1 uncultured Syntrophomonas sp.
AGTCAGACCGAGCAATAAAGCACTTTCCAGGCACCACAGTGCTTGGTTTACTCGTTATTCTTGAAGTTGAAGAGCAAGGCATTAATGCAAGCCAGTCATTGATACGTACTGTGGTACGTTGATTGAACTGGCTTCTTATAATTTGTGAGCTTACGCAAACATTAATTGTGGTCCTGTGGGCTTTCGTTATTAACGCAGCTATTGGGCTTTTTGAGGTTCTGACCGGGATATATAATAATATCCCGGTGTTAATTTTTGCAGGTCAACATATGGGAGTAACTTTCTCACTTCCAGTTTTACTGGCTGCAGGTCGGTGGCTATTATTCATTCCAGGTTTTCAATCAAGCAGCCAATAAGATTCAAGAATTAAGCGGGTACCTGACCCCAGACTACGGATAGCTTGATTCCCCCAACTCTGGACTTTCTTTCCTGTCCGATGGTAATTTCCCAACGCTGATTCACTTTTCTTTCTTAACTGGTAGCAAATAACAGATAATTTGAATACCTTAATGTAGTCATGGCATTAACAAAATCATGGCTTATATATGCAAGGAGGTGAAATATTGTTCACTAAAAAATTCGAGCCAGTGCAGGGCGGATCCATTTATAACACAACTGCTGCCAACACAGTCCATGATATGCCAATGAATTTTATTCCCAACAAGGGCCAAAGTAAAGTTCCTTCATTGTATTACAGTCGGGAGGCCAATTCTGCCATTCATTTCAATAAGGGTGAAATTTTCTTCGCGTTTGTCAAACCTGCACACCACAATTCATCATTCGATCCCAAAACCTGGTATTCTGAGACTAAAAACAATTCCACTAAGGATCTTGGTCTATTGCTGTCACTGCGCTTTATCCAAGCCAACCCGGGGGTGGCAATTCTGGCAGAGCAGGAGGGTACTACCCGAGTTAATTTCTTTACCGGCCAAGAACCCAGTCAATGGTTTACCGGAATCCCCGTCTACCATCAAATTAGCTACCGTGACCTCTGGCCCGGCATTGATATGCAGTTGAAAGGCAAGAAAGGACAGATAAAATATGAATTTATAGCCAAACCTGGCGCTGATATTAACAATATACGTCTCAGTTATGCTGGAGCCGATGGTATAATACTGGATGAAAAAGGCAACTTGCAAATCCAAAGCTGCATTGGCACCATAACCGATTGCGCACCCTTATGTTACCAGGTCATTAATGGAAAACAGGTAGAGGTGGCAGGAGAATTCGTCCTGGGTAAGACTTCAAGTAACGAATATATTTATGGCTTCAGTGTTTCCGAGAAGTATGATCCATCCTATTCTCTGGTTATTGATCCAGGCCTGGATTATTCAACTTATCTGGGAGGTACCCAGGAAGATGAGGGACGCGCTATAGCAGTAGATAGTTCAGGATACGCGTATATCAGCGGTGCAACTTTTTCAGGAGACTTTCCAACTACCCCGGGAGTATTCCAACTTACTAAAGCAGGCGCTTACGATGCATTCATTACTAAAATGGATACTTCCGGAAGTTCTTTAGTATGGTCTACCTATCTAGGCGGAAGCGGAGTTGATATGGCCAACGCTATGGTCTTGGATTCAGCCTCAAATGTTATTGTAGGTGGCATGACCACTTCTCCCGATTTTCCAGTAACCGCAGTCCCCCCTTCCCCATTAGTAAATACCAGCCCATTTTTAACCAAGCTCAATCCTACCGGAGATTCATTAATATGGTCTCTAGCTTACGGCGGTGATGGATTTGACTATATCTTCAGCGTAGCACTGGATAGTGATGAAGACGTATACGTAGCCGGCGAAACTACTTCAAGCAACCTGCCGGTTACACCGGGCGCCGTACAGCCAACTATCAGCGGTATGAACGATGGTTATCTTATGAAAATCAATAAGGATGCATCTACCATTATTTATTGCACTTATCTGGGGGGCAGCAGCATGGATTCGTGTAAATCCCTGATAATAGATGCCGCTAAAAACACCTATGTATGCGGGGTTACCTTATCCAATGACTTCCCGATAACTGCCGTGGCATATCAAACTTTATTTGCCGGTGATACCTGTGGTTTCATTAGCAAGCTTAATCCAGATGCGACTGTTCTAATATATTCCACTTATCTCGGAGGCAGTATCCACGATCAATCCATGTCAATAACCATTGATTCCGATAATTTTGCCTATGTGTGCGGATACAGCAATTCTCCTGATTTCCCTACCACCCCGGGAGCTTATCAGGAAATGCTGCAGGCTTTTTTCGATGTAACCGTTAGTAAATTAAATCAGGATGGTTCTGATCTGGTCTGGGCAACTTTTATTGGCGGGAGTACTGGTGATGACCAAGGGCTGGGCATTCTTTTGGATAACGAATCCAATGTGTATGTCACCGGGTCCACCAATTCCCTAGACTTCCCGATCAGTTCGGATGCCTACCAGAGCTCTTATGCGGGTAATACTGACGCCTTTCTTTCAAAACTCAACACTACCGGATCTTCCTTATTATATTCCACTTTCCTGGGGGGACTTAATCAGGATATTGCACAGAGTATAGCAATGGATGATCTGGGAAATGTCTATTTAACCGGGGTAACCTTCTCGGAAAACTTCCCGGTAACACCCGGAGCTTTTCAAGAGACAATGCCTGGTTTTATGGGATTCTCAGATGGTTTCGTCACCAAATTCGATTTCCAGCAGCAACCACTATCGGGTGGGGTCTACCGCCTGGTTCGGTATGTGATTAATACCAGCGATGACTTCCCAGATGATGCCCAACAGTATGATGCTGACTTTTTCCTGGTTCCTGATGACCGGAAGGTTATCCACGGCACCGTGCGTTTCCCGGATGGAACTCCTGCACCCGCTGCAGTGGTAAAATTCTTCAAGATGCTTGA
>CAZBKS010000404.1:0-2870 GCA_964492475.1 uncultured Syntrophomonas sp.
CAATAATTACAAACAGCATAAAACCATGCAAATCATGGTAGTACAGATAAACTTATCAATATATTGGAAATAAATATACGAAAACACACGTAAACATGTGAAAATGAGTGAAATATTAAGATAAATAAATATATTTACATAGGATCACATAATAACTTAATACTGTAATGTAATTTCTAATGTATATTCTGTCTATCAAATATAGGAGGTCATAAAAAAATGAAAAAACTAACCAAATTAGGAACAACTTTGGCATTAGGAGCTTGTCTTATGGGAATTAGTGCACCAGTAATGGCAGCAACAAATCCCTCTCATAATAACGCACAAGTTCCAGCTATAGAGCGAAGAATTAATAATTCTATATCTGATTTTAAGATTAATAAAGCCCAAAATGCAGACATAGAAGAATTGGTTCAAAAAATAGCTGCCAAAATTAAGGCTGATCTAAAACAACAGTTAAAGAAAGGAGAAATTACTAAGGATCAATATGATGATGCCATTAAGAATCTTGAAGCAGAAATCAGAGCAATGTTAAAGGATTATTTTAAACAGACTAAAGTAGAAGATAACCAAAGGCACAATGAAGGAGCTAACAAGGCACCTGCTAACACTGCACCTAACACTGCGTCAAATCCCGCCCCTAACAGTACATTTAACAATGCTTCATAACGAGATTAAAAATTAGGTTGATTTGACCGGGCGTAATCCGGCCCTGGAATTTCGTTTATAGGTTTTATACAACAGACTCCCTCAGAGGGGAGCCTGTTGTCCCTTCCAGGGTTTTCTCGATGGCTTCCTGCAGTTCTAAGTGGTTCATTCTCTCCCCCTAGATTACTAATTATTCCACAACAAAACATTACAATCAGGTTTTTTATTAATAGTAAATAGCAAAATAGACCCCGATAAGGAGCCTATTTAGAGGAGAAAGGGCAGGGTATAAATCTATCTTAATCAGCTTGGCTTGGTTAGCTGCCGTTTTGCGTTAAACAAATTATAAGCAAAAAATTCCGTATAAATATGAATAAATAATGTGGAAACCTTGATAATAGCTTACATAATTTCCCATAAAGTACAAAAAAGGCCGGACATTACACCCGGTTTTTCAATGTATATATTTAACAGTCGTCTGTTTTTTAAGTGCCTCAATAATTTATAAATGCAAGTGAAAAAATGTTAGAGCCCGGGTAGGGTTAATCATATTCCCGGATAGAGCCGTCCTCATCATAAAGCCGATGCCGTTTAAGACGACAAACCCACCGCCGTTAAGCAGATCGCCGGCCATGAAGGATTCGGCCAGATAGTCCAGGGCCGTACCATCCGCGGTCTGCCTACGGCATTGATCAGCGGCCGTCCGGCGGCATTGCCCATGATAGGCGCCGCCTTTTGATGGACTATTTGAATTGCTTTTGTACGCACAATATCATATGATAGTATTAAAAAGAACGAGAACGGAAGTGAATTTCATGCCAAAATCATCAAATATTTATGTGCGCATTGAACCAGATGTAAAAGAACAGGCGGAAAAAGTGTTTGATAGTCTGGGAATCTCAATGTCAAATGCTATAGGTCTTTTCTTAAAGCAAGTGATTATTAATCAGGCGATACCTTTTGAATTAAGATTAGCACCAGCTAAAATTAAATCTGTCGCTACCATGACCGAGGTAGAATTTAATGCAGAATTAGAGAAAGGTTATGCTGATTATTTGGCAGGCAAAGGTCGTCCTACGGAAGAAGTATTTTCTGATATTCGAAAAGGGCTGAATGCATGAGACAGTACGCGATAATTATTACGCCTGCTGCGGAAAATGATCTGCAGGAGGCTTTTTCTTATATTGCTGCTGAATTATTAGAACCGCAAACAGCTGTCAACCTGTGTGATAGAATTGAACAGGAAATCTTAAAATTGTGCATTATGCCAAACAGACATGCGCCATACAAGAAAAAACCTTGGTCCTCAAGAGGAGTGCGATTCTTCCCCGTCGGTAATTTTCTTATTTTTTACATTACAAGAGATTCCGATTGTACGGTGCACGTTCTTCGTGTGATGTATGGCGGAAGAAATGTGGAAAAACAATTATAAGTCAAAACATTTAACATATGTTGATAAGTTGGTGTCAGGCACCGCACGACGGGCAGTTGCCGCTCGATATACAATACTGGTGGGATTGGAAGGATTGAAAGATGGGCTTCGTATATAGGTTGATTGATCCAAGTGAATATGCTCTGTTGAAAGCCTTCCTCTATAAAGCTATTTTCATTCCTGAAGGTGATACTCCACCGCCCTATGATGTGATTTACGTGCCATCGCTCTACCACTATATCAAGGACTTCGGTAAACAAGGCGATGTCTGTTTCGTTTGTGAGAATAATGGCAAGATTGTTGGCGCGGCTTGGTCTCGGATACTCGACGCCACAGACAATAGGGGGTATGGCAATGTTGGCGAGGGAATACCTGAACTGTCGGTTTCGGTTCTTCCAGATTCAAGGGATCAAGGGATAGGAACGGAACTGCTGCGACGGCTACATGCCGCGCTTGGCAAACTTGGATATAGCCAGATTTCCCTTTCCGTTCAAACGGCGAACCCAGCAATGCGTCTTTATGAGCGGTGCGGATACAGAATTCTCAAGGAGCAGGACGCCGACTATATTATGGTCTGCGATTTACAATGCCCGAAACGTACCGTAAAAGGCCTCTCAGCGATGACGCTTGAGGAACTATGGCAGTTGTTCCCGATTGAACTCTCCGAACATAACCCAATTTGGGCTGATTGGTACGAAGAGGAAAAGTGGGCTTTGCTCACCTTTTTGGGAGATGTCGTGAAACGTATTGACCATATCGGCAGCACCTCTATTGACGGAATTCTTGCCAA
>CAZBKS010000405.1:0-2867 GCA_964492475.1 uncultured Syntrophomonas sp.
TGGCTATGTCAGTAATAAGCACTACTATCTGACCTATTTCCTGGGATTTTGCACCCAAACCTTCTACAATAACTGCCGTCGAATTTACTGCATTACTGATCACATCCATCTGCTTGATAGCCTTGTCTACCTCTTCCCCACCTTCTTGAGCTTTTAAGGTGGCATCCGCCACAAAATTGGACACATCACTGGAATTGGCCGCCACCTGCTGAATGGCCGCTGACATTTCGCTCAGCACCACCCTGGAACCTCCTGCCAGTTCCACCTGGCGTACCGCCTCATGATTCATCATGTCGGCCTGTTCTGACATATTCCCCATCATTTTAGTACTTGAATCTATAAGTCCAGTTATGTTTGAGGAGGCTCTTCCGACCTGTTCTGACAGCTGCCTGGTCCCCCCGATCAAAGCTGACATGCTGTCCACCATCTTATTTATCATATCTGCCAATTTTCCTGGTTCATCATGGGCTTTGACCGGCACCTTATAAGTTAAGTCACCCTGAGTGAGCACTTCCACCCCATCTGTTATCCTGCGCAGCGGGGTATATACAGTAAAAGCAATTAAGAAGGCCGCTAGGAATCCTATCAGGATACCTATACCGGAATAAGCAATCATGGTATTTCTAAACTCACTTACTGCATCATCATATGGAGTAGCTGGCACACCCACATACCATATGCCGATTATCTCTCCTTCATTATCCAGAATAGGCTCATAGGCAGCTTCATTCCAGGTTCCAACCACTTCAGCCCGGCCCAAATATTTTTCTCCCTTTTTTAATACCGTCTCTGCAACCACATCGGAAACCTGAGTACCCACACATCGCTCGTTATTGTTCATAACATTGGTTGCTACGCGGGTATCTCCCTTAAAAATGGTAACCGTATCTCCACCCGTCAGTTCACCGATTTTATCAATCAATTCATAGTTTTCTTCCATTAGCACTTGGCCTTTATACAACTGCTGGTTCTTAATCTGCCAATCTCCAGGATAGTAGCAGTCTAACATCTGCCAGCCCATATTAAGATCGGAACTCAACTTTTCCTGGGCGGAAACAGTAATTTTTTCTGACATCACCGATGTTGCATATATTCCCATAATTCCTGCCACCGATGCCAGAATCACAGTAAAAGCAAGTATCAGGCGTACCCTGACGCTTATCTTGCGAAGCAAGCTTTCAATAAAATTCACTTTAAATCCCTCCACTGTCTCTCTAAAAGTTTGACTAAATGACCTACCACCCCTTTTCAACTTACCGCCATTGGTACCGGATTAAACACAAGAAAACAGGAGTTGTTATTTATTACCACACTCCTGTTTATTTATCGATTATTTTTTTTTTAACTTGAGGATTTTGCATAATTGGTTTTCTAATAAATCAGCCAAGTAATTTAACTGATATTATCCTGAGGCAAAGCCGAAGGATCTAGATTCTCCACTTCGTTCATAATGACAGGTTAGAGTGACTTTCTTGATTTTTTTAACAATGCAAAATCCTCACTTAAGTGTTTTTAGAAGATTCTTCATCCTGGCTGGATACAATCTTAATGAATAATACCCTCTGATAATTATAAGATCCCACGATATTGCCTTTAGCATCGTACAGGTAATTAAGAGATGAACCTCCCACATAGACTTTGCCATCCTGCTGTATACCGAGATCCTTTATGTAAGTTTCCAAACTCTGTCCATCAGTAAAATATATTTTAGCCTTGATTAATTCAGGCTGGTCACTTCCCTTGGGAATACCTAATATTTCAGAAAAATTATAGTCGCATCCACCCAGGGGCAGCAAAAACAGCAGCAATAGGATCATGCTCATACATTTCTTTGCCCTCATCTTTTCCTCCTCCTTCGCTTAGTTGCAGTATTCCTGGTCCTGCTGGTTATTGACTGGGATCTCTCCTGGATGTGCATTTTCCTTTTAAGGCTCCATTCCTCCAGCTGCCGGTTGGCTAGATTATGGATCGTCCCCGGAGAGAAAAGCCCCTTCTCGTCCTTAACCCCTGCCACCATTCCAGTTAGTATTTCCAGTCCCTCGTCTATATGGCTTACCGCCCATATATTGAACAGCTTGTTTCTTACTGCATCTACTACTTCTTCATTCAGCATTAGATTGGGTACATTTTTACGAGGAATTATCACGCCATGCTTTCCGACCAATCCCTTTTCTTTGCAAACCTTATAAAAACCTTCGATTTTTTCATTTACACCGCCCACCGGTTGTAATTCTCCATTCTGATTTACTGATCCGGTAACAGCTATTCTTTGATTTATTGGTACCTTGGCCAAACTGGAGATCAGGGCATAGAGCTCCGCACTGGAAGCACTGTCTCCTTCCACTCCCTGGTAACTCTGTTCAAAGGTAAGGCTGGCTGACAGGGAAAGAGGCTTATCCTGTGCATATTGATCTCCTAAATAGCCATTAAGGGTTAAAATCCCTTTACTATGAATACGACCGCTCATTTGAATCTCCCTCTCAATGTTTACCAGTCCTTTTTCTCCCATAAAAGTCTTGGCAGTTATTCTTACCGGTCTTCCAAATCTGTATTCACCGACCTGGTAAACCGCCAGACCGTTTACCTCTCCGATTAGATTTCCTTCCACATTGATTATTAGAGTATTCTGATTTATGGCCTCTTGAATCTTCTCTTCCGGCAGCGAACTTCGGTACACTCTCTGTTCTATAGCCTTTTGCACATGCTCTCCGGTTACCAGGGCAGCCCCATCATAGTCGGCCACGCAGTTGGATTCATATAGTAGCTCCGTTAGTTTATTAAAAGAAGTACTCAATTTTTGTTGATCATCAGTCATTCTGCTTCCATATTCCACTATGCAGGCAACTGCTTCCGGATCAAAATGCTTT
>CAZBKS010000406.1:0-2841 GCA_964492475.1 uncultured Syntrophomonas sp.
GATATCAGTAGCCTTGATATCCAGGTCCAGCATGTAACCGGAGGGGTACCCCTTGTTTTCCTCATAGAAGCGCTTTACGTCTTTGCCGCGGTTTAAGACCCGCAAATTGCTGCGATTATTAATTCCCTGAAGGAGTTGTTTACCCCGATTTGAAAAACCCAGGATATGAAGATAAGCAGGACCTTCTTTATCAAGCTCATCAACCAGGGATTTGCTCACCCCCAAAACGCTGTATAACAATATGCGGTTAATTCTGGTAAGGCTGTAGCGCCGGGATTTTATGTGCTGCCGCAGGCCGGCCAGAGTTCCACAGCTTCGGGATGCCTCGTAGATTCGATATTCCAAACCTTCTGTCACCTCATACAACTGCTTTATTTCATGGATAGAAAAGCTGCGTAATCTGCTCAGGATAGCCTGCTCCAGAGAGTCGGTCAGAACCGGGGCCTGGCCGGAGTCAATTGCCTGGTGCAATACTTCCCAACTGGCCCGGGGCATATTGACCTGGATATCCTTAAAATTTTGGCGGGCAAATAAAGCCTGGCGGATAGCAGTGGCACTGGCCAGGGTTGGAGTTGATAAGCTTGGATCATGGTAGCCCGGTCCCTTTCTGCTTATAGTTAGTGGGTTAAGAGGAAGATTCAGTTCTTCAATAACCCTTAAATATTCCAAGGCGAGTATATTGTTGGGACCCAAAAGCAGGCGGTCGATTTCCAAACCGTTATGCCCCAGGTAATCATTCAGAGCCCGGGCTCGTGCGGCTGGATAACTTAGACCCAGGGCCAGCTTTTCTCTTAATATAGATTTATAATCTTCTGGTTCGGAAGCTATAATTCTTGCTACCTGCTGCAACTGTTCCAGGTTCCCGGATTCACTTCCAAAAGCCAGGTGTGACACTATTCCGGTTCCACATAGAGATTCGATTGCACCTCGGGCAAAATAATAAGCGCTTCTTACTGCATATATAAAGGGCAGTTCGATAACTAAATCCATTCCGCAGCGCAGAGCCATCTCTGCTCGAACCCATTTGCTGCATACTGCCGGTTCCCCACGCTGAACAAAATTTCCGCTCATGATGCCTAATACACCATCGAAATCCTGCTGTTTTTTAGCTTCTTCAATTAGATGAAGATGTCCATTATGGAGAGGGTTATATTCAGCGATAATTCCAAGTACCTGCATTGACATTCTCCTGCAAATATTAATGTGATAATCGTAACATAAATGTTACCACTAATATTTTGATTTATGCTAGAATAAATTAGAATGTGAAGTGTGTAATTAATACAAATTTCTATCACAAGATAAGGAATGGGGGAGGTTTAACCATGAGTTTGTTAGCTCAAATCAGGGAAAAAGCGGCAGTTAAGGGAAAAACGATAGTTCTTCCCGAAGGTACAGAAGAAAGAACACTTCAAGCAATCAAAGGCATCGTCGACAATAAGATAGCCAATCCAATTTTATTAGGGGATGAAAGTGCAATCAAGGGATTGGCTGGCAAACTGGGTGCCGATATTTCTGGAGCGGAGATTATCAATCCAGCCACTGCTTCATTTAAGGATGATTTTGTACAAGCATTCTATGAAATGCGCAAGGACAAGGGAGTTACTATGGATAAAGCAGCAGCAACTCTTCTGGATCCGCTGTATTTTGGTTCCATGATGGTCATGATGGGTAAAGCTGATGGAGAGGTGGCCGGTGCTGAAAATACTACCGGCAATGTATTAAGACCGGCACTGCAGATTATTAAGACTGCGCCCGGTATCTCAGCTGTTTCCGGAGCATTCATTATGATCGTACCCAATTGTGAATTTGGAGAAAATGGGCTGTTTGTTTTTGCTGACTGTGCAGTTACTATCGTTCCCACCGCACAGCAGATGGCCGAATTTGCCAAGGCTTCAGTTTCGACCGCAGTTAATGTTTGCGGATTTAAAGATCCCAAGGTCGGAATGCTTTCGTTCTCAACCAAAGGCAGTGCCAGTCATGAACTGGTCGATAAAGTGGTTGAGGCTGTCAATATTGCCAAAGCCAAATTCCCCGAACTCAAGGTTGATGGAGAATTCCAGTTTGACGCTGCTATCGTACCCAGTGTGGGGGCGTCCAAGGCACCGGGAAGTGATATTGCGGGTGACTGTAATGTGCTGGTATTTCCGGACATTCAGGCAGGTAATATTGGATATAAACTGGTGCAGAGGCTGGCCAAAGCGGAAGCTATCGGACCCATTCTGCAGGGAATTGCCAAACCGGTTAATGACCTGTCCAGAGGATGCAGCGTAGAAGACATTGTGAATGTAGTAGCCATGACTGCTATGCAGGCATAATAAAAATCACAGAGGGCAATAGCAGGGAGGAAAGAACAACTCCGGTGCTAAATATTCTGTATTATTTGGGAGGTAGAATGAAATGAAGGTTTTAGTAGTAAATGCGGGAAGTTCATCAATTAAATATCAGGTAATGGACATGACTGATGAATCAGTATTGGCCGTTGGTCTGGTAGACCGGGTAGGTATTCCAGGCAGCACACTGGAACATAAGCCGCTGGGCAAAGACGAAGTGGTTATCAAAAAAGACCTGCCGGATCACACCGCCGGTATGGAACTGGTTCTTGAAGTATTGATTAATCCTGAATACGGCTGCATTAAGAGCATGGACGAAATTGGAGCCGTTGGACACCGGGTGGTGCATGGGGGAGAAGCTTTTGCAGCATCAGTGGTAATCGATGATCAGGTTAAGAAAGTTATTAGAGATTGTTTTGATATTGCTCCTTTACATAATCCTCCGAATTTGATGGGGATTGATGCATGTCAAAAACTTATGCCCAACGTAAAACATGTAGCTGTATTC
>CAZBKS010000407.1:0-2828 GCA_964492475.1 uncultured Syntrophomonas sp.
TGCAGGACTCGAACAGGCAATTATTATGGAAAACCGCAACCAGAATATGATGATAAGTCACCTGGCCAATAATGTAAAATAAGCGAATAAACCGGGTATATATCGCTTCAGAGGGTCAAAAAATTTGAAATCCTGAGCGAGCCAAAAAATGCCCGGTTTTTTTCTATGGAAAACATGTTGCCTTTTTTTTGAATAGTTCATTAATAATAAAAGAACCCGCGTACACGGGCTCAAGGAATATGAATGTTAGAATGAAAAGAAGGTAGTTATATTATCCCACATCCGATTATATGTTTCAAGAAATTTCGACAATTTTTGCATATTCGCAACTTATCCCATCTCTTATAATTAACCCAACTTCCCAGGACTTTTCGTACGCCATTTGTCCTTATTCTTTCTTTTTCTCATTATTAAAGTATTTTGCCTAATTTTCCGAATTATATAAATAATACGAAATTTTCAGGATATTTATTTTAAAATCATCTTGAATCGTATTTTCACACTCCATTTTGTGCACCAATTACTTTATCTTCAATTAACTGATCATTATCGGGGAGAGAATGTGAATAAAAAGTTTAAGAGGGGGATGGTTATGCGAAGTTTGCGTACGAAACTAACGGTTTATGTAGTTGTTGTTGTTGTTCTGGTATGTACGGGATGCGGATTAATTGCCTACAACATGGCATCAAAATCGCTGGCAGCAGCAATTGAGGACAGTGCCCGGGCCAAGGCTCAAGATGTGGCCACCATGGTAGGCCAGCAGGTAGATGCCAACGTGAATAACCTGGAAACGCTGGCTGCAACGCCAGTTGTTAAAAGCATGGATTTAAACCAGATGATGCCTTCTTTGCAGGCTCAAAAAACCAGATTGGGATATTCAATAATAGGACTGATGGAAAGAGACGGTACCTTCCACGGAACTGATGGATCGCTTTCTAACGGTGCAGACCGCGATTACTTCAAGAAAGCTCTGCAGGGCCAAGCCAGTATATCTGAGCCGCTAATCAGCAAGATAGATAACAGCCTTATCGTAGTAGTTGCAGCACCCATCAAAGACCAAAGCGGCAATATAGTGGGCGTCCTTTCGGCAATAATGGATGCAGCAGTTTTAAGCAGCGTGGTAGAAAATGTTCAATTCGGCGAAACCGGCTACGGATACATGATTAACAAAGAGGCTACCGTAATAGCACACCCTAATCACGACATGATCACTACCTATAATCCGTTTCAGGACAGCAAAAACAACGTGACCGAACTATTGGTACTGGTAGACAAGATGATTGCCGGCGAATCTGGTTTTGGCAAATATACCTGGACTGATAATTCAGTAAAGCTGATGTCCTTTGCTCAGGTGCCGGGTATGGACTGGTCTATAGCGGTTACAGCACCCGAAAGTGAACTGATGGCTGGAGTAGAGAAAATCAAATTCAACATTTTCTTTGCTGCACTGGCCTTCATAATTCTCGGTTCATTAGTAGCTTTTTGGTTAGGTACGATCATTTCCAGCCCCATCAAGGCCGCTTCAGGCCATGCTGCCCTGATTGCCGGCGGGGATCTTACTGTAAAAATCGAGGAAAAATATCTTAAGCAAACCGACGAACTCGGCGAAATGGCTCGCAGCCTTGATAACATGGTAAGCAGTTTGAAAACAACCATGAGCAACATACTTATGAATGCTCAGGAAGTAGCAGCATCCAGTGATGAACTGGCAGCATCCAGTGAAAATATCGCCAGCGGCATGCAGCAGACTTCGGCATCAGTAGAAGAAATAGTCGCCGGCATGCAGGAAGTATCGGCAGCCGCCGAAGAGATAAATGCCTCAGCCGAAGAAATTACCTCTGCGGTTATAGAGGTAAACGAAATGGCCCAGAAAGGCTTTGAAGACTCGGTGCCTATTAAAAAACGAGCCCGGTATACAGAACGTGAAGCCACTGAGGCTAAAGAAAAATCAGAAAAAATATACACCGGAATAAAAGCTCAGTTGGAAAAAGCAGTGGAAGAAGCCAAAGTAATAGACCAGATTAACAATCTGGCTGTAAACATTTCCGATATTGCCAACCAGACTAACCTGCTTGCTTTGAACGCAGCTATTGAAGCCGCTCGGGCCGGAGAACACGGCAAAGGCTTTGCAGTTGTGGCAGAAGAAGTAAGAAAGCTGGCAGAAGACTCTTCATCCACCGTAGAAGGCATCCACGGCTTGACCCAGCAGGTGCAGGGGGCATTACATAATCTGGTTGATACCACCAGCCAGCTCCTCGAATTTATTAATGACACCGTAATTGTTGATTATGGCCGCACAGTAACTGCCGGAAGATATTATAGCCAGGATGCAGATAGCTGGTCAGACCTGACCTCAGAAACCAGTAAAAATATGAATCAGCTGCTGCTTTCCATGCAGGAAGTCACCCGAGCCATAGAAGCTACTGCAGCAACTGCACAGGAAGCCAGTGCAGGCTCTCAAGAAATTGCACGCAACACCGAAACTGCAGCTACTGCTGCCATGGAAATAAACAGCGCCTCGGAAAGACTGGCCGAAAGCGCCGGTATTCTATATGAACTCATGCAGCAGTTCAAGCTGGATGATAGCACAAAGAAAAGCGGACCAGTTGTTATGAACAATGCTAATAGAACCGGAGTAGAACCACACCTGGAAGAATTACTCCAGGACAGCAAAGACCATTCCAAAGCCCAGATCGCATAACAAATTAGCCAACAATCTGACGGTTCTCTTGTTTGCTCTGCAATTGGAATGCATGGGGACATTCCCTGGCATGGGGACATTCCTCTGCAATGGGGACATTCCTGCCCATACTCAGGGACATTCCTGC
>CAZBKS010000408.1:0-2828 GCA_964492475.1 uncultured Syntrophomonas sp.
CCAGTAAATGCGCCTTCAATATATCCGAACAGCTCACTCCCAATCAATTCTCTCGGAATAGCCCCGCAGTTTACTGCCACAAATGGGCCGTGTTTTCGCTGGCTTTCACTATGTATAGCTTGTGCGAACACCTCTTTGCCGGTACCGCTCTCCCCTTCCAGCAAGACATTACTCACACTCGAAGCCGCCATTTTAGCGAGATGAATAGCCTCTTTCATGCTGTGACTGACGGTAATGATATCCTGAAAAGAATAACTCGCTCGGGCTCCGGTGAATCTATTGACCAGGTGATGAATCTTTTCTATAGGGCTGAGGTATATGACTCCTCCCCTGATAACACCCTTATTCCTGAACGGTATGCCAGATATAACTGCGTGCAGATTGCGTTCCAGCCCGGGTATCAACAATTCAACATCCCGGAACGATTGACCGTTCTCCAGCATAGCCACGATATGCGGGATGTTCGTTCCCAGGTATTCGCTCACGCTTTTACTCTGCATTTCCTGCAGGCTTTGGCCTAAAATTGCTTGTGCGGCCATATTAGCCTCTTTAATATTTCCCTGCGGATTAACTATAATCGCCCCATCCGGCATATGCATAAAAATATCAATGTACACGCTGTTATGATACTGCAGTCGATCATTTTTTATCTGCATCTCATGCTGCATACTGATATCCCTTATATTAATCAAAAGAATTCGGCTGCCTGATATGAACAGGGGTTTTATCTTGATCTCTACTGGAAATGGCTTGCCTGTCCCGGTTAGATGAGCTATCTCCACTACTTTCTCCTCAAATACCGCAGTCTCTATCATCTGGAATACAGGTTCCCGGTACTCCACCGGACTGAGAGAAAAAATATCAAGTTTTAAGAGCTCAGCTTTGCTTATTTCATACATTTCCAGGGCTTTACGGTTAGCGTCAACAATTCTGCCGGCAGTATTAATCAGCAGCATACTCTCTGGATGGTGCTCAAAATAAATTAAATCACTCAATCATATGCCCCTCCTAAAAACAAAGGTGGTATTTAATTATAAAAACACGGTTCTATCCCCCTTTAACCATTATCTGCTATTAATCCTTAATATTTCTATTCTTTATCTGCTGTAAAATCCCTGCTGGCAAGCTCTTTTAACCCGAAAACAAAGGGGGGTTGAAGCAGGAGAAATAAGCGTCCCTGTTAACATCCCTTAACATTGACACATTGACCACGGTCTGTATACATTATATATATAGATATAGATGACTTTGGGAGATACCGCAACCTGCCCATGCGGTCTCCTTTCGGGGACAGACGGATGGTCATCGTCTGTATATTATATATGGCAGTTTATGCTCTCCTGATTCAGCTTAACGGAGGAGGAGAATATCTTTGCAGGACTTCTCGGCTCATGAAATCACAAGCATTCTGGAAGGATTTATCGAAAGCCCTTATATGTATTATGTGATTGTAGATGAAAACGCTTATATCACTGCTATGAACCAGACTTATCTAAACCTGCTGGAGCTTCAGAAAGAGGATGTCATCGGCCGTCACATACTGGATATTACTCCGGACTCCCAACTGCCGGAGGTACTCAAAACCGGCCGGGTTCATAAAGCGGATGTCTGGACAATAAAAGGTCAGGATACCATCGTAAGCAGAGTTCCGATAATAAAAAACGGTAAAATTATCGGGGCTATAGCTAATAGTCTTTTCCTGGATATGTCCGGAGCTAAAGCCTTCATCAGAACCCTACAGGAAACCGAAAAAGAATATACCGCTATCCTGGAGGGACTGATCGAAAGTCCCTATATGGCTTACGTCATTGTAGACCGGGAGGGGTACATCACTTTCATGAACCAGACCTATCTGGATATACTGGAGTTAAGCAAGCTGGAGGTGATTGGAAAACATGTTCTGGAGATTACGCCCACTTCAAAATTACCAGAGGTACTTCAAACCGGCCGTATGAACAAAGCAGATATCTGGCCCATCAATGGTCGAAATACCATAGTAAGCCGGGTGCCTATAAGGAAAAATGGGGAGATAATCGGGGCTATAGGCCAGAGCCTGTTCCTGGATATGTCCGCAGCCAAGATACTAATTGGAAAACTGGAAGATACCGAAAAGGAATTAAACCTCTACCGTTCAGAGATCCATAACATTTATAGTGCCAACTGGATTTTCGATGATTTAATTGGCAATAATACAGAATTTGCCAGGGTTAAGGCCATGGCTAAACAGTTATCGCATACCAAATCCACCCTGCTCATCACTGGGGAAAGCGGCACTGGGAAAGAGCTCTTCGCACATTCCATTCATAATGCCAGCAGCCGGAGTCCTGGTCCTTTTGTAAGAATCAACTGCGCCGCCCTGCCAGAAAACCTGCTGGAGTCAGAATTATACGGATACGAAGAAGGAGCCTTCACTGGAGCTCGCAAGGGCGGCAAACCCGGTAAATTTGAACTGGCCCGGGGAGGCACCATTTTCTTGGATGAGATCGGCGATATGCCCTTATCTATGCAGACCAAACTATTATCAGTACTGCAGGAGAAGGTCATCGAAAGAGTCGGAGGAACTGCACCTATTCCGGTGGATGTTAGAGTTATTGCTGCCACCAATCAAGACCTGGAGAAAATGGTGCTTGAGCATGATTTTCGGGAAGACCTTTATTACCGGCTGAATGTGGTGCGCTTGACCATACCTCCTCTTCGCAATAGGCTGGAAGATATCCCGGAAATGGCAGATAATTTATTAGCAAAAATATCCCGTAATATGAATGTAGATATCACAGCTATCACCCCGGATGCTGTTCAGGCTATGCAGGCTTACTCCTGGCCCGGCA
>CAZBKS010000409.1:0-2818 GCA_964492475.1 uncultured Syntrophomonas sp.
AACATCCATAACATCATCGAAAGTCACTACGCCCAGCAGAACTCCTTCCGAATCTACTACTGGCAGAGCAGACATATCATACTTGGCCATGGTATGAACTGCTTCTTCACGGTCCTCAAAGGCTGACAAACCCACATAGGAATTATCCATAATCTTTTCAATGCTGGTGTTCGGAGGATTAAAGATAAAGCGCTGCAGCTCAAGAGCATCGAGGAGTTTCCAATTGGAATCCGTGACATATATAACATTCAGTGTCTCACTGTCCTCTTTACCTTTGGTTCGTATCTGCTCCAGACCCTGTCCGATGGTCCATCCCGGTCTGACTGCCACATAATTGGGAGTCATTATCCTGCCGATGCTTTCTTCCGGATAACCCATCAATTCTCTGGTTTTTTCCAGCTCCTGGGGGCTCAACAGATTCAGCAGTTTCTGGGTAACTCGACCCGGCAACTCTTCAAACAGATCGGCCCGGTCATCCGGTTCCAAATTATGCAGCAGGCTTCTGGTCTCCTCATCACTCAATGCAGCCAGTAAGGCATTGCGCTGCTCCTTCTTGAGAAAAGTAAACACTTCTGATGATATATGGCGAGGCAATAATCGAAAAACAATTACCTGGTCCGCTTTGTCCAGTTCAAATAGGAATTCACCAATATCCGCTACCGGCCAGGCTGATAGCTCTTCCCGCAATTTTCCCCACTGCTTGTTTTCTATTAAGCTTGTCAAAACCGATGTATCTAATTCCAGCACCACATAATCCCCTGCCTATATTTAATCTAGATCGCAATAAGTCTGGCTGCCGCAAACATCTTTTCAGTAATAGAAAACATATTACTGAAATAGCCCACCCTCAGTTTATCCTGTAAATTATAATATTCCAGACAGCTGGCACTGGAGACGATTTCTACTCCTCTCTCTTCCAGCAGCTTTAAGTGCTCCAACACCGGAGAACCCTCGCTAACCAGGAACACTCCGCTGTTTATAAGTATTATAGTAGCAGGAACGCTTTCCAGACGGGTAATAGCATATAAAAGACTGTTCATTAAAGTGCTACCCTGCTGATCATCTCCACGCCCCAAAACGCTGCTTCCTATAAGCAGCACCAGATTAGCATACATACTTATGCTCAGACTGATATTGCTGATAGTCTCTTCCTTGCCTATATCAATATAATAACCCCCGCATTTATTCTGATTAGGATTGGGATTGGTAACTTCACCTATTTCCTGAATGGTAGCAGTAAGGTCAACATGTCTGTCTGAATGTGCACCAGCCGATAGATGCCTATCTCTCACCACGGGTTGAAGACATCCATTGTCCGAATCTACCGTAATTTTCATAGCCGAACAGCTCCTTAAAATATCCCTCATATTTCCTATTCTATCATACCCTGACTTCCCTTAAAGTATCATAAAATCACCAATTTTAACAGCAATATAGATAATTTGGTGAATAAAAACAAAGTCGGGTAGCTTCGGCTGCGGAGATTGATAGAGGAAAGCTGTCATTAAAAAATACCAGGCAGATGAATAGTGAACATGAAGTCCTATTATAAAGCTTTTAAATAAAAAAATCCCCAAAAGGCCAGGGGAAAAATATTGAACATATCAATAATATTGAAAAAATCATGGAACAAAGTTCCGAACTGGAACAGGAAAGCTGTATAAATCAGGGGGTCAGACCCCCTGCTCTATTTAAGGGTATGGCCGCAAATACATAATCGTCCTTGAGCCAATTCCCCGTTATTCGATCATTCCCATTGCCCTATAAGTTTCTTCATCAACCACACCGGTAGGTTCGAGATTGTGCCAAACTTGATAGTATTTAACCGCCAGTTCAGTCATATTGCCAAACCTGCCGTCAGCACCATCAAATTCAACTCCCAATTCCTTTAGCCGGCTCTGCACATAGACCACTTTCTGCCCGCTTGATTTTTTCTTCAATTCCACTGGATTTATAGTTTCCGGTACCATTTTCCCGTCGTTGACGATTTTTACCCGGCAGCCCCAGGGAACCAGCGGATAAAGTTTTTCTACATCCTGGTTAAACATCCGTATGCATCCATGCGAAGCATAACTACCTATGGAACCAGGTTTATTAGTACCATGAATACCAAATATACCCCAGGGTACATTGAGCCCCATCCATCGTGAACCAAAACCATTCCCCCATCCCACGGACTTATGAATAACCTTCCATTCACCAAGCGGGGTGGGTGTTTTGGATTTTCCCACTGCGACGGGATACCGGCCTACTTCCCGGTCATCTTCATATAACACCAAATTCCGGGCAGCTATATCAATGACTATCAGCATTCGTCCCTGCTTGTTTTCTTCCTCAGCAGTAGCATAAATTGAATCTTCCTGATCACTGGCCAGAAGAGCCTTCCAAACCGTCTCGTTCACAATGCCATCATCTTTCAAATCATTGGATAGTTGAAACATACTGACCGTGCCGCTGGTGACTCTATCATATATTCCATTTGGTTCTATATCATATCCCATTTCTTTCAAGCGTGCTTGAACCATCCACACCGCTTCTCCCTGTATAGGAATTTCCGCTAAATATAAAGTGGGATAATCCGTGTTGTCAATTATCTGACCTCCGGTACTATTCGACCCTGCTACAGCTACATTAGTACAGAGCGATGAAAACAAAAATACAGTTACAAAACCTACAGACAGAAACCTTCTCAACAAGCCATCATCTCCCTTTGATCATATTAACTTTTATAGCTTTCCATGAACATATAAAGTTAATACAAAACAATTGGGGAGTAATTACTGGGAAGCGGGGACAGGTTCCATTTTCCACAAATAAA
>CAZBKS010000410.1:0-2816 GCA_964492475.1 uncultured Syntrophomonas sp.
CTCCACAGAGTAAATTCAATGGCCACTCGTTGGACGAAGTGTTACAAGCATATTTCTCTTATGTGGAGATAACTGAAACAACTCTATGGGAACGGGCAGCTATTCTAAGCGGGATGATGGAATCAGGAATTAAACAAAAAACCCTATCATCATTAGTAGGGTGTTCACCAGCAACTATCCGTGAACAAGTAAGAACTTATAGGGCATTCCCGGATGAAAACATGAGGGCCCAGGATATGAGTTTCACTATTCACAGGATAGCATCAAAAACTGACGAACCAGAGAAATGGATTGATTCAGCCTGTATAAACGGGTACTCTACCAGACAATTAACAGAAGCAATTAAACTTGAAACTGGCGGTGAAGAAATACGCAAAAGCGCGCAGTTGGAAAAAGCCGAGAGAGCAATCCGAATGGTTAAAGAGGTTTTGGAAAGTGACGATGCAGAAGCCAAAACAATAATAATAGAAGGGCTCGGAGAATTAATGTCGCCGCTCAAGATGGCAGGGTAATAAGGGGGTTATTATGGTTACAAGAATTTATTTTTCCAGTAAGAACCATGCGTCAGTGTTAATTAGAAGCATCAAGATCGGACTGCAAGCAGGAAAGTCAGTCGAAATATATCCTGATAACAGTACCGCTTTCTCCAAGGTGGGGGAAGTTATACTAGCTGCAAACCTAAAAGCAACGATAGACAAAGAAAACGATCTGCCCAAATACATACTGGAGCCAGAACAGCAAGAGAAGGTATAATTATGATAGTAAAAAGTCAAAGTCATGATGATAAAGTGAGATTGATTTTTAATTACAATGAAGATGTGGTTAAAAAACTCCGGACAATTCCAATGGCAAGATTTAATCCGGATATAATACAACCGTATTGGACGGTACCGGCATCATCATTACCTTATGCAAGACAGGCTCAAATAATATCGGAAGGGTCTTTATTTCCGAAAGCCAAGGAACATATCGAAAAGAAATATTTTTGTGAGCTGCACCTGGAAATAAAAACAGACCGGCTCAAAGCCAGCGGGCCAATTAGAGCATTGACTATTTTCACTAAAAGCATCCACGATCTTTGCTCTTACGAAGAAAAGCTGGGTACTATTTTTGTGCAAAAGACCCTGGCTGAAACTATCTACTATAAGAATCAGTCTTTAGTAATCAGTTTTCCCGCAGGGTTAGGTGGCAGGGTTAAGGACTTTTGTAAGTATATTAAGCCTAAATCTTTACAGATATACAAGCAAGACGCAGCAGCATTGAGGCAGTTTGATATTCAACTGCACAATTTTCAGCCCCGGCCGTATCAACAGGCAGCAGCCGATAAAATTACAAATAAAAAAATACCTAACCGGGCTACACTGGTAATGGCTACCGGAGCCGGTAAAACTAAATTATCTGCCATGATTACAGCTAACCTGGGTGTACCGACCATTTTTTATGTGCATTCCGACACCCTGCTGAAACAAACTGCAGAGGTGTACGAGGAATTGTTACAGCAGGATATAGGAAAGATTGGCGGCCAGAACTTCTCTATAAAGCCGATAACCATAGCGTCGCTGCAGACCGTGTACAGCTGCCACGAAAAACAAGATAAGCGATGGGACAAACTAGCAGGGTATTTGGACAGCGTTGAATTAATGTTTGTAGATGAAGGACATATGCTGGGTGCTGAAACCATTTATGCGGTAGGCCAATTAACCAATGCTTATTATTCATATTCATTGACAGCCACCCCATTTCGGGAAGACGGCAAAGAGATATTTATTGAAGCCGCAACAGGTCCAGTATTTAACCTTGTCGCAGAAGATGAATTAATGGCTGGTGGATATATATTACCAGTCGAGATAGAAATATACCCGGTTGCACACGAGCCGTTGAAGAAAAGCACTAAGTACCACACCTTATATGAAAAAGAAATAATCGACTATTGGGATAGGCATAGGGCTGTAGTGAATGCGGCCAAACGCTTTGCCGGTAAACAAGTATTAATACTGGTTAAAGAGATCCGACACGGCAAGAAGATACAAGAAAACCTGCTATGTCCATTTATACATGGCAAGACGCCAACCGCTGAAAGAAATGAAGTTCTAAATAAGTTTAAAGACAAGGAAATTGATACATTGATTGCCAGTTCAATCCTAAAACAAGGGATTGATATTCCCGAGGCAGAGGTCTTAATATTAGCTCACGGCGGCTCCAGTTTAGTTGAGTTGCTGCAGAAGATTGGCCGGGTACGTCGGCCGGCTGAAAATAAAACTAAAGGGATTGTGGTAGATTTTTACGATTATATAGAACCAGCAAGCGATAAGGATGTTTTTAAAAAACAAGCCGAAAAACGATTAGTTTTGTATGAACAAAAAAACTTTTCAGTCACCTGGATAGAGTGAAAAAAATAAGTCTTTATATTTACTCGAAATAGCGTTATAATTAGGCTATAAGACCTAAACAGAAAACGAGCCGCAAGGACAACAAAAATGTCGCAAATGGGCTATCGTATTCTTGCGCCCTTCAGCAGGTGAGAGAGGTATTTTTAAATACCTCTTTTTTTATGTCCATTTTTGTGGGAAAGAAGGGTACGCGAATACCCCTTAAAGGAGGGATTTAATGAAAATAGTCTTAGCGACAGCATCAGAAGATATTGATAAATGTATATTGACTAATATACAGAACGCATCAATAACAGGTATAGGATCAAGCCGGAGGAATTTATTAAAAGTGGTAAAAAAGGACCCGCCGGATATAGTGGTTCTCTCAACCTTATTGTCTGGGGAAGAAGATTTAAGCGAAATTATCTTCAAGACCCTGGAGTATGG
>CAZBKS010000411.1:0-2814 GCA_964492475.1 uncultured Syntrophomonas sp.
TTTTTCCCGGAGAGCTTCTTCCAACCCCATTTTCTCTATAGTTCTCTGAAACCTGCTTAACCCTTCGTCACTATTAAAATTAGTCATCACCAGGAGTTTCTCGATTCTTTTTCCGCTTACTTCCCATACCCCATCTACTAATTCAATCTGAAAAGGTTCCTCCTCTTCATATCGTCTGATAACGGCTTCCTCTCCGATCGGGCTGCTTTCTACCGGCAGTGCCGTAAGCATCTGCTTGATTTTTTCGACCAGGGCATCTATACCCTCTCCGGTTACTGCTGATATGCAATATAATTTATCGCCAAATGCCGCTTGGAGTTTGTCTATATTAAGCCTGGCTTCAGCCAGGTCCATTTTATTTGCTGCAATGAGATAGGGCCTGTCCAATAGGCTCGGATTAAATTTTTCCAATTCGCAGCGCAGAGTACGGTAATCTTCCAGGACTTCCCGGCCTTCAGTTTCAGCAGCATCCAGTATGAACAGCAAAACCCGGTTGCGCTCAATATGGCGCAAAAAATCGTGGCCCAATCCGGTACCTTCGCTGGCCCCTTCTATTAAACCTGGTATATCTGCTATTACAAAAGAATCTTTGTCCCTGGTCACTACCACACCCAGATTGGGAACCAGGGTGGTAAATGGGTAATCTGCTATCTTGGGGCGGGCCGCAGAAACCCTGGATATAAAAGTAGATTTTCCGGCGTTGGGGAAACCAACCAGCCCCACATCAGCCAGCAGTTTTAGTTCCATCCGCAACCACCGTTCTTCGCCAGGTTCACCGTTTTCTGAGAAAGCGGGCGCTTTATTGGTTGAGGTGGAAAATCGGGCATTTCCCCGGCCTCCTCGGCCTCCTTTAGCTACGGTAACATCCTGACCTGCTCTGGTAAGATCCGCGACTACCTCACCGGTGTCATCGTCATAAATTATAGTACCCACTGGAACCTTTACCAGCAGGTTTTCACCCCAGGCGCCGTGCATATTCTTACCCTGTCCATGTACGCCTCTATCCGCCTTAAAATGTTTCCGATATTTAAAATCCATTAGGGTCTTTAAACCTTCATCAGCTATAAATACTACATTTCCGCCCCGGCCTCCGTCACCACCAGCCGGCCCACCTTTGGGCACGTATTTTTCCCGCCGGAAAGCTACAATGCCATTGCCTCCATCGCCACCTTTGACATAAATCTTGGCATGATCTATAAACATTAAATTCACTTCCTGACTTCTATCAGTATGGAGCCCTTGTCCATATTTTCACAACTGTAAAGCAGATCAACCCCGTGTTCTGTTTCGTAAATCTCCAGGTAGACTACCAGTTCTTCATCCCGGTCCGGATCCAAGCACTCTTTTAACAGCTGCTCCAGGCTGCGCAGCGGTTCATGGTTCTCCATCAGCAATTGTATCGACTCCAGCTGTATCTCGTCATATCTTAGTATTACTCCTAAATCCCTGGATAATAACAGCTGTTCATATAAATATAAAGCGGCTTTTGGATTCGTGCTGTCAAATATCACTCGCTCGGCAGCCATGTCATTTACCAGGTTTATTATAGACTGTCTGCTCAAACCTGGGTTCCCCAGGTCAATATATCCTAGTATCACCTGCAGGTGATTGCCAAAATCATGTCTTACTCTTCTTAAAAGATTCAATGTCTGCTGCGCGTCCAATGTTCCTCCTCCTCAGTTAACTAATAATAGCAAAAACCCCTGAAAAACTCCAGGGGTTCAACCATACCAGGTTATGTTTTTACTAGGCTTGAGCACTTATGATTTCGTCCACAGGATATACGCTGACCTGCTTTTTATCCCGGCCTTTTCTTTCAAACTTTACTTTTCCATCAACGATTGCAAACAGGGTATCGTCTCCACCCCTCATTACATTGTTGCCGGGATGGATTTTGGTGCCTCTCTGGCGAACCAGGATATTACCAGCTCTGACCACCTGGCCATCATATCTTTTAACTCCCAACCGCTTTGATTCGCTGTCTCTTCCGTTCTTGGAACTTCCAACCCCTTTTTTATGGGCAAATAATTGTAAATCAAATTTAAACAATTTCAAGACCTCCTAACCAGCACTTTCATGTAACCTGCATAGGCCTGCTCCATCGACAGCAAGCCCTTTTCCATAGTTGAAAGAATCACCTGAGCCTTTTCCCGGTCTTCCTGACTTAATCCGGCCGCCAGCTTACAATTCATCCAACCTTTTTCAATCCTGTATTCAGGTTTTATAATCATATGATCTATCAGCCCGAGTAGCGCAGTCTGGGTAACTGCAGATACTCCTGCACAGTAAATATCTTCGCCTTCCGAGCCGAACCCGGCATGACCCGTAACTGAAAAAGATTGAATATATCCCTTTTGGTATTTTATTTCAATTTCCAACATTATCCTTCAATCTTCTCAATGAGGAGCCTGGTAAAGGGTTGACGATGCCCCTGTTTCCTGCGGTAGTTCTTTCTCTTCTTATATTTATATACTATTATTTTTTTGTTTTTACCCTGTTCCAGTATCCTGGCCGTAACGGTGGCGTTTTCCAGCAGGGGACTGCCTATTTTTACGCCGCCATTCTCATCATTTATCATCAGAACCTGGTCTAGAACTATATTTCCCCCTGCTTCTCCGTCTACTTTTTCAATCTTGACTACCGTTCCTTCACTGACTTTGTACTGTTTTCCACCAGTTTGAATCAACGCATACACTTTTATACAAGCACCTCCATGTTTATTAAGACTCGCCAGTTGGCAGGTAGGCTTAAAGCCATTTTGAGTGACCTGAACTGAGCGGTTGCAAAACATGCAACCCACAAGCAAATTTAACA
>CAZBKS010000412.1:0-2813 GCA_964492475.1 uncultured Syntrophomonas sp.
CCGCACGGATGCGGAATTGGAACGTCCCCCTGGAGCCGCAAGACGAGGAGTTGGGGTTTCTCATGCAGGGTCTGGCGACGGAATATTCATGCCTCCAAGCCGGCACATTATACCTTTTTGGCAGTGAAATCAAAAATGAAATCTCAATTTGCCCTCACCATAATACTGCTTATGTGATAAAATTTTATTACTGGGGGGGTAATAATGTCCTATAAAACAGATATGCATGCCCTGGATTTAATCATGAATCCCATATTGCATAACGTAAATGAGGGCATATTAATCACTGATACTTTTCAAAATGTTATTTTCATGAATGAAAGTGCCGAAAAGATTTTCAATATCGATTCCAGTAATGTTTTAAGCAAACATGTAGATTTACTTAAACCCAGCTTGAAATTCTATGACATGATCAGTAAACGCGAGCTTTACCTGCAGGAAAAGGAATTTATAAAGGGTAATGAGGTAATTATTAGAAAAGGCCTGCTGGAAGTCAACCCCAATTCTTTTGTTTGTTATGCCATATTCCGAGTAATCGACAGCTTTGAAGATGACCAGCTTAATTCCCTTTTACAGAACCCTTACGAAGGCATTGCGGTATTTGATGATCATGCTCGCTTCCTTTGGGCCAATGAGGTTTGTTATAAATATTTTAAATGCAAATCTAAAGAGGATTTAAGGGAAAACTTGACTTCACTAATTCCCCACTCCAGTCTGCGCAATTCCATAGAAGAAGCCAGGCCCTTGTTCGGGCGAACCATCTCCAGCAGTGGAAGAGCATTGGATTTGGTATATCTGCCGATAACAAGAAGCAACCGGACTATTGGAGTAATTGTAAAAAGCACGTTTTCTGCATTTAATCCGGGTCCTTTCGATCTTCAACGCGAGCCCGAAAATGGCAGTGCCAGATATTCTCTGGAGGATATAGCCGGGTGCAATACTGAACTAATTAAACAGAAGAAATTAGCCATAAAAGCCGCCCGAACCACTTCCACCGTTTTGATAACCGGCGAAAGCGGTACCGGCAAAGAGGTCTTTGCTCATTCTATACATAACCTGAGTTCCAGAAGAAAAGGTCCTTTCATCAAAGTAAATTGTGCCGCAGTACCAGAGACTCTGCTGGAATCGGAATTGTTCGGCTATGCCGAAGGCGCTTTTACCGGTGCCAGAAAAGAAGGTAAACCAGGAAAATTTGAGCTGGCAGACAATGGCACAATTTTTCTGGATGAAATTGCGGATATGTCCATGACCATGCAGGGAAAGCTATTGCGGGTTCTTCAGGAAAGAGAATTAGAACGAGTAGGAGGTATTCGTTCTACTCGTATAAACGTAAGAGTTATTGCAGCTACTAACAAAAATTTAATCCGGCTGGTAAAGGAACAGAAGTTTCGTGAAGATCTGTATTATCGATTGAATGTGGTAGTACTCGATCTCCCCCCACTCCGAGAACGTAAAGACGATATTACAATTCTCAGCCGCGTACTGCTGCACCGTTTAAATGAGCAGCTCGGCACCAGCGTAAAAACCATCAGCCCGGAAGTCTTATCATGTTTTCAAACTTATGACTGGCCTGGTAATATCAGAGAACTCGAAAATATACTGGAAAGAGCAGTTAACTTCTGTGAACAGGGCTCCATTACAAGGGAGCATTTACCTGAAGCTATCCAATTTTATTCTCTCGAACCACCGGTATCTTCTCCACAGAATTCCTTGGAAAGACATATGCAGGAACAAGAAAGAGAGGCTATTATACAGGCTCTGGAAAGCTCAGCAGGAAATAAGAGCAAAGCAGCAAAATACTTAAAAATACACCGTTCTGCTTTGTATAGAAAAATGCATAAATATGATATCGATCAATAACTGTCCTAATTTCGCGACACTGTTCGTTCTCGGGACAGTCTTTGATTTTTGCGTTGTTAAGCCTTTTGCGTCTTAATTTGTACTAGTTGCTAGACATGTATATGGATGTTAGTAATCGGCAATTAATCTGGATAAACTGCGTAATACAGCACTATTCGAGCATTAATAGGGCGAGTGGTACATTTATTGCATAAGTGGAGTGAGAGTGGATTTTTATTAATTAATAGGGGTATTCAATTAATAGGGGTATTTATTATTGAAGGGGGGAATGTGTTGACGTTTTAGTATGGGGTTTTAAGTCAATTATAGAAAAACAATTTGAGGGGGTATTTATTAATGGGATTTAATAAGATAGGGTTACTAGGTGCCGGAACAATGGGTCTGGGTATTGCATGGGCAACAGCCGCTGCTGGCAAAGATGTTATTCTTTATGACATCGACCAGAAGTTTATTGATAAAGCACTGGGCAGCATACAAAAACAGATTCTCAAATCTGAAGAAAAGGGGAAAGCTGCTCCTGGCACAGCCGACGCAGTTCTTGGCAAAATCAAAGGCACCGTTAATTTTGATGATTTGAAAGATGCAGAATTAATTATAGAAGTAGTTCCTGAAAACATGAACCTCAAAAAAGAGATCTATACCAAGCTGGATGCTTTAATGGGCCCAGATGTAATTCTGGCCACCAATACTTCATCACTTTCTATCACCGAAATAGCCGCCATCACCAAAAGATCCGACAAGGTAATAGGTGTACATTTCTTCAATCCCGCTAATGTTATGAAGCTCATCGAGGTTATCCCCGCTGTACAGACCTCAGAGGATACTCTCAATGCCGTGATGGAATTTGCCAAAGAAATCAAAAAGACTCCCATCAAAGTTAAGGAAGGTCTCCAGCGGGGCTTTTCAAAATCTCAAGGCAAGAGTATTAGATGTTTATCAATCGCCATCATAAT
>CAZBKS010000413.1:0-2788 GCA_964492475.1 uncultured Syntrophomonas sp.
CTGGGGAAAACGATCTCCTGCAGGCTACTCACCGCAAAAAATACCGAAGGCCCAATGCTTTGTACATGATCGGCAATTGTTACAGACTCCGTGATCTTGCCATCAGGGTAGGCCAGCAGCGTGGACTTGTCTTTGCTGTATAAAATCCCCTCTGCCGTGGTGAATGACGGATTATCTCCCGCAATAGAGAAAGATGTTAAATAGCTGCAGCCACGAAAGGCCGCGGGATCGATCTGAGACAATTTTTCAGGCAGGTTGACGGCAGTCAAACCGGTACAGTTATAAAAAGCATCCGTTTCTATAGTCTTCACATTCGCCGGGATCGCAATATTCGTAAGGCTGCTGCAGCTGTTAAAGGTTCCCAGTTCGATTTCGCTTAAACCCGGCGGAAGATTGATAGAACTTAAGCTGCTGCATTCGGCAAAGCAATCCAGGCCTATACTGGTGATCGTATCGGGCAGCGTTACCTTTTTCAGTTTGGTGCAGCCTCGAAAAGTATCCATGCCGATACTGGTCACTGAGTTAGGGACCACAATACTGGTAAGGCCGGCACAGTCCTCAAAGGCCTGACCATCGATGCGGGTGACTTTGACTTCTCCCAGGGTGGAAGGAACGGTCACATCTCCGCCCGTGCCCTTGTATTTGGTGATGACAGCTTTTCCTGACTCAATATCATATTCCCAAATCAGATAATCCGTATTTAGTTCCCGGTCTGGATCAAGCTGAATACTGGGATTAAAGCTGACCGATCCGCTGATGGTCACAGATGCTTCATTGGAATAAGGACTGGCAGCGGTGGAGGTCATTGCTCTGACCCGATATACATACTGGGTGCCAGCCTCCAAACCGCTGTTCACATAGCTGGTGCTTCCTGACCGCAAGGTGGCAATCGACGCAAAACTACCGCCAGCCTCCTTGCGTTCTATATCAAAAGTGGTCTCATTGGCGGAATTATCAGCCCAGGTCAAGGTCACTTCCGTCCCGTCTGCTTCCGCCGTAAGCTGGGAAGGCGCTGCAATGATGTTCGCCAAAATGTGCGGATCAAGGTCCGTTTCGATCTGCAATGCTGCCGGGGCCGGAGCAGGATACCCGGTGATCGCCGTGAACACCATCAAACCACACAGGATAAATGCCATTACCAACTTTTTCACGATAATCCCCCCATTTTAAAATTATCCTATGATATTTCTATTCGGTAAATATTAACATTTTCCTTCTATAGCCTTTACCTTCGGAATGTTTTTCCAGAAAAAAACTTAAAGCACCGGGTCAATTTGTCCGGCTCGAACAACGGCTTGCCATATTTCTCTTCTTAGACGGGTAGAACCTAAAATTCCAAATTTTGATCAAAATCACTTGCTATTCACCCCTGCTAGTACGTCTTTCTGGATAATATGCAGCATTTTGGCAGGCTCTTCAAACAATGGACTGTGAGCGGAATTTCCAAAGGTGTAAAAGCCTTTCAAAGGCGTCTGCAGCTTTTCCAAATAGTCCTTGGCCAAAGCGTAACGGCAGATATAATCATATCTGCCGTTACTGCCAGGGTATCGGCTATCAATTGCTCCTCAGTAAGGATTTCGGACGCTTTTCTTCAGATTCGTTTCGGATTTGATTAGGCGAATATAATGTAAAAGTGAAGCCCAACGTATCTTCACTAATCAGATAGATATGCGGATACCAGCTTCCGGATTCCGTATCGGTTTGAGCAGAATGACTACTGCTATTTACCAGCAATCGTTCCTTTCCCGTTGAAATAAACCACATCACCCTCGTCATAATGCCACACGGCCTGAAATAATGTCGGCTTCTTGATTCCGTTTGTTTCCTGATAATCGCCGCAAACCACCGACCATTTTACTTTTTCACTTGTGCCGTCCGTCGAAGAAGCTTCTCTGTCGTCGGTTGTAAAGGACAGCATTTCACCCTGATCATTAAATGAAAAGATACCGCTTACGGACATACCGTAATAAGCTATTGTTGCTTTCGCTTGGGAATTGTCGATTTCCTCCCAAACAATATATTCCTGCAAAGCCGCACTCGGAATGAGGAGACTCTCGGACAAGAAAGTGACCAGGCTTGATTTATCCATAGTTTTTCCGGTCTGATGAAACAAGGTGAAAAACTTGGCAATCACGCCTTTCATTGATCCGGCTCCGTCGACATACGAGTCCAAGCCTTCAAAGGGAATACCATACATGGAACTGTCAATATAGGCAATTCTGTTAGGTTCCTTCACAAAGTTATATTGAACGTAATCGATCTTCAGGGGTTTATTCTTATTGAAGATAAAATCAACATCGTGATAAGTTATTGTCATATAAGACATTTTAGGTGTACCAATATAGCCGCAATATCTGTAATACTTCTGAACTGGTGCCGGCAAACCGGCAATATCTTCTTCTTTATATACACCCTCAACATTACCTGCTTTTGCCGTTAAGGTTTTGGCCATCCCGTTAAATTCCACTTCGGTTTTTGAACCGGGAAGATTAAAAAACACTGTAATAATACCCGCTAAAACGATCACAATCCCAATTATTATCAACATTGTCTTCTTACTCCTTCTTTTCATAGCTTTTCTCCTCTTTCTCTATTCTCCATGGTGTTATAGCTGTTCATCATCTCTTCGATATTTTTTCCCAATTTCAAAAAGCCTTTATAAACACCTTCGGTTAATTCGGCGTCAAATCCGCTGAAAACTTGCTCCAGGAATTCTAATTCCCTATGGCTTCGTTCTTGGAAATACTCCAGGCACTTTGAATTTAAGGTAATACGTAACGCCCGGGCA
>CAZBKS010000414.1:0-2781 GCA_964492475.1 uncultured Syntrophomonas sp.
AAGAATTAAGAGATGTTAAAATCAACCTGGCTACTATGTCTATAAATCTGGAGCCTTCATATGCTGATAAAGTTCAGGAGATAGCTGATCGGGTTGATCCTGGTGTGTGTCTGGTAGCCATAGACAGAACTGGGATTAAGGCCGAAACAGATCATCATTATGCCAGTAATAACTTCATTCGCATTATTATCAGCGCAGTATTGCTAGGAGGAGCTGTGCTATTAGAACAAAATGGTAATTATGCTTATATATCATATCTTATCTATACAGGGGCTTATATTATAGCCGGATATTCTGTATTGAGCAGGGCTCTGAATAACATCATAAAAGGACAAGTATTTGATGAAAAATTCTTGATGTCTATCTCTACTTTAGGCGCTATAGGAGTCAATGCCATGGGAGAAGCAGTTAGCGTAATGCTGTTTTATATGGTTGGCGAGCTGTTTCAGGGTATGGCAGTCGACAGGTCGCGTCGTTCGATATCTGAACTCATGGATCTTCGCCCGGATTATGCCAACCTGTTGGTAAACGGTAGTAGTGAAAGAGTAGATCCTGCCGAAGTGCGGGAAGGGCAGATTGTTGAGATCAAACCAGGGGAAAAGGTGCCGTTGGACGGTATAATAATAGAGGGAAGTTCATATATAGACAGTTCCGCACTCACCGGGGAATCTAAACCACGTCCGGTCGAAGCAGGGATGGAAATTCTCAGCGGAGTAATCAATGGTTCGGGGCTTCTGAAAATGATGGTCAGCAGAGAATATGCAGAATCCTCGGTTGCAAAAATATTGGAACTGGTGGAAAATGCAGCCAGCCGGAAGGCACCTCCTGAACAGTTTATTACCCGCTTTGCGGGCCGGTATACCCAGCTGGTGGTGGCAGGAGCATTGCTTACTGCCTTTATTCCGCCGCTGCTTATACCCGGAGCGGTTCTTAATGCTTGGATCTACCGGGCCCTTATTCTACTGGTTATCTCCTGCCCGTGTGCCCTGGTTATATCCATTCCTCTGGGTTACTTTGGGGGTATAGGTGCTGCTTCCCGGGCCGGCATCCTGGTTAAAGGAGCCAATGTCCTTGATGAACTGGTGAATGTGGATACAGCAGTATTTGATAAAACAGGCACCCTCACCCAGGGAAGATTTGAAGTGATTGAAGTAGAGAGCCAAAATGGCTTTAAAGAGCAGGAAGTTATGGAATGGGCCGCGCTGGCTGAAATATATTCCAACCATCCCATAGCCCGGTCAGTACGGGATTTGTGGGCGGGAGAGCCAGACCCGGCACTGATTGAACAGTATGAAGAAATTCAGGGCGTTGGGATAAAAGCGATTATCAAGGGCAATCGGGTATTGATTGGCAGCAGCCTGCTTCTGGATAGAGAAGGAGTAGAGCACATAAAAAAGACCGATACCGGGACAGTGGTTTATGTGGCAGTTAACGGGCTATATGCCGGCTGCCTGATGATATCCGATCAAATTAAAAAAGGGGCAGCTGAGACCATACAGCAGTTAAAACAGCTGGGGGTCAGAGAAATTATTATGCTGAGCGGAGATGATAAAAAAACCTCGGAATCGGTTGCTGCTGCATTAGGGGTAGATCAAGTATACTCTGAACTTCTCCCCTACGATAAAGTGAAACAGATGGAGGCCATCAAAGAACATATACCCAACCCACAGGGCCGGCTGGTATTTATAGGGGATGGTATAAACGATGCCCCGGTACTCGCCAGGGCAGATATAGGTGCGGCCATGGGAGCGCTGGGATCTGATGCCGCTATTGAAGCGGCCGATGTAGTTTTGATGGATGACCAGCTGAGCAAACTGCCCCGTGCTATCCATATTGCACGATTCACGAGAAAAATCATCATCCAAAACATTATAATGACCCTGGGAATAAAAGTCGCCGTAGTCATTTTGGGTTTGCTGGGAACAGCAACTATGTGGGAGGCAGTCTTCGCCGATGTGGGAGCAGCTCTGCTGGCAGTCCTCAATTCGACCCGCACCCTGCAGGCTGGGAGACCCCACTGATCCTGGCATAATTATCTTCTTGACAAAAATAAATACTAACAGGAAAATAATAGCAGAGTAAATATAAGTTTTCTTACCTCAAGGGTTATCTGCCTGAGAGCGAGGAAGGCACCGAATAAAAAATCCGGGAAAAGTGCACCTCTTTCTTCTCTTATTGCAGGAAAGAGGTATTTTATTGGGAGGGGATATTAATGAGTCTTAATTCCACGCCTCGTGCGAACAGACATCATATAGCCTTTTTTGGCAGGACTAATGCGGGAAAATCCAGCTTGATCAATGCAGTCAGCAATCAAAAAATAGCACTGGTTTCACCGGTAAAAGGTACTACTACCGATCCAGTATACCGTCCGATGGAACTGCTTCCAGTCGGGCCGGTAGTCATGATCGATACTGCCGGGTTGGATGATGTAAGCGAGCTGGGAGAATTGAGGAGAGAGAAAACCCTGGATGTTTTAAACAAGGCTGACCTGGCAGTTTTGGTTATAGATGCCCTGGAAGGCTATACCGTTTATGACCAATCCATAACAGCGTTGTTAAAAGAAAAAAACATACCCATAGTAGCGGCCTGGAATAAAATTGACTGCCAGGACAGCGGTCAGCTAAATGAATTACCTGATCAGGACGGGGTTTCCATTATTCCGGTATCAGCTCTAACCGGGCAGGGGATAGACGAGCTGAAAAACTTGATGATTAAGAACTTACCGAACGAAGACGATAAGTTTCGTCTTGAAAAAGAGATTGACGAACTTTCGCAAAAACA
>CAZBKS010000415.1:0-2774 GCA_964492475.1 uncultured Syntrophomonas sp.
GATCCCGGTTGGTGGCGGCGACCACTCTTACATCAACAGGAATAGGCTTGGTGCCCCCCACTCGTTCGGTGACCTTTTCCTGTAAAACATTTAAGAGTTTGATCTGCATGGAAAGGGGCATGTCTCCGATTTCGTCCAGAAAAATAGTACCCCCGCTGGCCAGCTCGAATTTCCCTGGCTTGCCGCTTTTTTTAGCCCCGGTGAATGCTCCCTCTTCATAACCGAATAGTTCCGATTCCAGAAGGTTCTCGGGGAAGCCCACACAGTTAATGCGGATAAATGGACCGTACCTCCGGTAACTGGAATTATGGATGGCCTGGGCCACCAACTCTTTGCCGGTACCGCTCTCCCCAGTGATAAGAACCGTTGAAGTGGTAAAAGAAAGGCGTTCAACCACGGTTCTGACACATGCAAAAGACGGACTGGTACCGATCAAATCTTCTATATTCCATTTCGCGCTGTAGATTTCCCTGATTTCTTCTTTATAGTGTTTCAATTGCTTCTCCATTTCCTGAAGCTTTTTGGAAAGGAGCTTGGCGCCCGACATGTCAAGAAAAAGACTATAGCCGATAGCTCCGATAATTTCTCCCTCCTTGGTTATGGGAGTCCGGTTGACGATGGTGTCATGGCCGTTGATGGGGAAAAATTCGGCCCGGTCCGTTCGACCCGTCTTCAGTATCTGGGGCAGTTCGGAGTTAGGCAGAACTTCCAACACATATTTGCCCATGGCATCCCTTTTTTCTATGTCCAGTATTTCCAGACAGGCTTGGTTGATAGCGGTTATGTAGCCTTCCTGATCAACAATGGTATAGGCCAGGTAAGGGTTTTCCAGCAGTCCCTGCAGGAAGTCATTGAATTCTTTTTCCCGTTCTTGCATTTTCTTGATAAAAATCTTAGCTCCCGATATGTCTAAAAACAAGCTGTAACCGGTGGCACCGATGGGTTCCCCGTCCTTCATGATAGGCACCCGATTAACAATGGTATCATGGCCGTTGATGGGAAAAAACTCGGCCCAATCCGTTCGCCCGGTTTTAAGTATTTGCGGCAGCTGGGAATTGGGAACCACATCCAGTATGTGTTTTCCCAGGGCGTCTTGTATATCTATTTCCATAATATCCAGGTAAGTCTGGTTAATATCACGGATATACCCTTCCTTGTTGACAATAATATACGCCAGGTAGGGATTTTGCACCAACCCTTGCTCGATTATCCCGGTTTCTTTTTCCTCAGTTAATAAATTCCTGGATTGATCCATATAACCGAGCATATTCGGATAGCCATTGTGCTGGGCGGCGCCAATAATTTTAGCAATGCTGTCCGGTGGTATGACCCCTTTGCCAACCAAAAGACTGATCATACTTCGCCGGATATCTTCAATGAGAGGGGATGAGGTTCTTACCTCAATTTCCTCCTTTACCGTATAAGTGCAGGATTCCACCAATCGGGTTCCGGATGTGGTTTTAACTTCCACTATACAGAGGTGGCACAGGCCGTTTTCGCTGCAAGAACTCTGTTGGTGGCAAAGGTTGGGAATAGGAATACCGGCGTTTTTTGCGGTTTGTAAAATAGTATCACCCGGATTGGCTGCCACCTGTTGCTTATCGATGGTGATGATCATGTTTCCACTTCCTTATGCTTATTTAAAACCTTATTAAATTCTAAGTTTCATTTTTGTTTTTAGCAAGAGCACTTCTTAGCATTATTAAGAGGATTCCAACCCTTGTATTTTGTTGGCCAAACTTGGCATGCTTATTGCATTTTAACCAAGCACAAACGTTTTTTGGCTTAATAATAAAGATGGCTGAGGAGGTGGCGTACTACATTTTTAAGCAACGGAAGCACTCTGCCAGCACCACCCCGTGGCAGGGCAACATTATCATTGCGGCACATTTAAGGGTGCAATTTGGGTTCGCAGGCTCAAAAGCATAAGGTTGAAACTGCGGAGCAGTTTCAACACACCGCTGCAACGAGGCGGGGGATTAGAACCCGCCGCCTGTTTTGTTAATTGGAACCCGACCGATTAAAGAAGCAGGTGACGTCTTTTCGTCTCATTCTAAATACTAATTCAAAAAAGGAAGAATTAAATGAAATAGTGTGATATCAAGAGACAATTAAAGATAAACAAAGTTTATTTAGGGAGGTTATAATTAATGACTTTTAAATCAGGTACCTTTATGGAAGAATACAAGAAAAAATTGATTTCTCCCGAGCAAGCGGCCAAATTGGTGAAATCGGGCGATTGGATACAGTTCGGTGAGTTTGTCTGCCAACCCAAAGCGTGCGATGCTGCCCTGGCCAAACGCAAGGATGAACTGGAAGACGTTAAAATCCGCCTGGTTACCATGACCTGGGTGCCGGAAGTCTGCAAGGTGGATCCCGAAAGAAAAACCTTTACCATGAATGACTGGCACTTTTCCGGAGTTTCCCGCAAGCTTCAGGAAGCGGATTTATGCAATTATATTCCGGTAACCTATCACGAAGGCCCCACTATTTATGACCGGGGATATGTAGCACTGGATGTATCGTTTCAACCGGTGACTACCATGGACAAGAACGGCTTTTTCAATATCAGCACCTCCAACTCGCTGAGTGGTTGCGTTAACCGGAATGCCAAAATCAAAGTAGTCGAAGTCAACAGTTCGCTCCCGGTTTGTCTTGGCGGCTACGGAGAATCCATTCACATTTCGGATGTTGACTATATTGTGGAAAGCCCTGATAATCCACCTCTGGTTAACCTTCCGATAATTGCCCCTACTGCTGTTGATAAGCAGATT
>CAZBKS010000416.1:0-2772 GCA_964492475.1 uncultured Syntrophomonas sp.
ACAGACAGTTCGGATATTATCGGCCTGGGATTCTGCGTTTCCAAGGACCATGCCCGCTATATGGCCGATAGCTTCAACCAGGCGGGGATAGCATCAGAATATTTGATTGCAGATTCTGAAGAATCGGTGCGAAGTACTGTAAAACAAAGGCTGGTTAATAAAGAAATAAAATTCATTTTTGTAGTTGATCTCTATAATGAGGGCGTAGACATTCCGGAGATAAATACAGTCCTATTTTTACGGCCTACGGAAAGTTTAACCGTATTCATTCAGCAGCTGGGTCGGGGTTTAAGGCTGTGTGAAGGGAAAGAAGCCCTGACCGTGCTTGATTTTGTAGGCCAGGCCAATAGAAAGTTCAATTTTGAGGAACGGTTCAGGGCGCTGTTGGCCCGAACCCGGAGAACGGTAGAGTATGAAATAGAACACGGTTTCATTCATGTGCCCCGAGGATGCTCGATTCAAATGGAAAGACAGGCCCAGGAATATATATTGGAGAATATCAAAAACACCATTAACAACAAACGCAATATCAAACTTAAATTGAAAGATTATTTTGAAATACATAAAAAGATAGATGCCAAAGAATTTTTCGTAGATTACCACGTCCAGCCCAAAGAGATATATTCCAAACATATTATTTTGAGCTCACTGGCAGTAGAGGCAGATCTGGTGGAAAACTATTCAGCTGACGATCAGAATGAACGTATGTTGGCCAGCGCCTTTCTGCGTTTGTCCAGTGCCAATTCCCGCCGCTGGATCACATTCTTATTAGATATATTGCCAAAAATCAAATCAAACCGTGGTTATATTGAGAACGAATTATCCAGTATCGCCCGAACCATGCTTACCATGTTCCATTATACGGTTTACGGCAAAGGCCTGGATGATTTGGACAATACCTTTGCAAGCATAGGAGTAGCCATATTCAATGCCATAAAAAACGATCTGGCCTATAACGAATTAATAAGTTTACTGGAGTATCAGTATGAACGTATTGAATTCGTGGATAAACCCTTGGATTTGGATTTTGCATGCCCTCTGGACTTATATTGCAGCTATACCCTGGATCAGATACTGGTTGCCTTAGGCAGGCACACGGAAAGAAAACGAAAACATTTCCAGGAAGGGGTACTATATCTGCCGGATAAGGGGTTGGATGTATTCTTCGTGACCCTGAACAAATCCGACAAAGACTATTCGCCATCGACGATGTACCGGGATTATGCCATAAATGAAGAAAAGTTCCATTGGCAATCACAGAGCATAACCAGTGTGGAGTCAGCCACCGGCCAGAGATACATTAATCAACAAAACAACGATAATCGAGTGCTGATTTTTGTGAGGGATTATAAAAAAGACGGACAGGCAGCGGTACCATACACATGTATTGGTTTGGCCGATTATGTAAGCCATTACGGCTCTGCTCCTATAAGTGTTGTTTGGAAAATGCACGAGCCCATGCCGGGATTTGTGTTGAAAGAGGCAGTGACGGTGTAAGGAATCCACATATTTGGTTTTGGTTTTATTTACGATAAATGATGACAATAGAAATTAATTGCAGGAAAAGGATGGAACAACATAGTAATTAAATCCCAAAGCGGTTTAACTATTTTGCATTATTTGAGATTTGGAGATCTTTATGAAGCATTCTTGTCCGTTTTGCAGCCCCAAGGAAATTATATTATCGAATGATCTGGCCTATGCTATTTACGATAGATACCCAGTAAATGAGGGGCATATGCTAATCATTCCTCTACGGCATGTGGAGGACTTCTGGAGGTGCACTCCGGAAGAACGCAGGGCATTGAATGATCTAATAGAACAGTGCAAGGAATTACTTGACAATAGATTTAAACCGGATGGTTACAACATAGGAATTAATTGCGGGGAGGCGGCTGGGCAGAGTGTTTTTCATTTGCACGTTCACCTGATTCCCCGTTATATTGGCGATATTGATAATCCGCGCGGAGGTGTGCGGGGAGTTATACCTTCTAAGCGAATTTATTATGACCTCTGACTCTGCTTTATTTTTCTTCATAATAACTTGCTTTGAACTGCCGGAGCTTTTCAAGGATTTCAGGAGAACTTGCGAAAAAGTGGTTTAGTATTTTGATGCTTTTCACGGTATCAATACTAAGGTAGTGTTCAATGAGTTCAGTTTCGAGCAATACCGTATCCAGAACCCCTATATGCATTAAAAATAATTCCACCGTCTCATGCCGATCCAGTAGATATGCTCCTATTATTTCACCTTTTTGTGTCAGTTGGATTATGCCATATTTTTCATATGCCAGATATCCCATCGCTGACAATTTACTCACCGTCTTGGAAGCAGAAGGTGCTTTCACATTTAACTGTTCGGCCAGCTGGTTAATTCGTTCGTAGCCTTGTTCCTGACAGTTCCTGCATAAGTCACGGGGACGGTTCTTTTGCCTCGTTTAAGGGATGGTAATATCCTTACATGAGTCTAGAGGGAATATATTAAGGGAATTAGTAGTAGAAAAACAGGGGACGACTCCCCCTGTTTTTTTTAACGAACTATCTTAACAGCGGAATGACAGCATTCCGCTGTTATTATTATTTTCAAGACAAGGGAAGTTGAAAAAATACTTGCAAAATATTAAATCTTAACATAATATATGTTATATAACGTACGTTATATAACATATATTATGTTAAGGGCGGTGTTGCTATGGGACCTGAGATTAAATTAGGCAGACACAAGGGGACGGTTCTCCTGTGTCATTTTAATTTAATCTAGGAGAATGACAC
>CAZBKS010000417.1:0-2770 GCA_964492475.1 uncultured Syntrophomonas sp.
GAGTAAAAGGTGGAATGCTGAAGCACTTCATATTTACTCCCCTGTTCTATAACCCCTCCATCAAACATCAAGCAAATATCACGGGCATATTCAGCGGCAAAATCGACGTCATGGGTTACCATCATCACCGCTGTTCCCTGCTGATTAATCTCCAGCAGGAGTTTACCCAGCTCTTCTTTTAACTGATAATCAAATCCCCGGGTTGGTTCATCCAGCAGCAGCAGTCGGGGTTTGCTTACTAAAACAGAGGCCAGGGCCACCCGCTGCCTTTCACCAGTACTTAAATCCCGCGGATTGCACTGGCTATAGGGCTCCAGCTTGAAATTACTAATTATTTCATCCCGGTATCCATCTTCACTTAATCCTAGATTTTTTATAGTAAAATTTATCTCTTCTATTACACTGGGCATAAAAAGGTAGTCATTGGGGTCCTGGGAGAGATAGGCCACTGAAAGGGCTATTTCTTCTATGTTCATTTCCCGGGTGTCTTTTCCTGCCACTTTGATGCTCCCCCGACTGGGCTTTAATAATCCGTTAATATTTTTTAGCAGGGTGGTTTTTCCCGCCCCATTTTCTCCCAGCACAGCAATAAAATCGCCCTCCCTGATTTTAAAGTTAATGTTTTTTAAAGCCTCACCGGTATTGGGATAGCTAAACCAGAGGTTCTGTATATCAACCAGCTCCTTGCTCGGCTCCATTCCTGAAACTGGCAGCTTTTCCGGATATGAGTTAAACTTCCTTCCAGCTTTCCGCTCCGGAATATAAGAATTAATAAGCTGACGGCCTTGTTTAACCGTCAGGGGCAGATCTTTATAGCCGGCCCGGGCAAACAATCTGGGCAGAGGCGGAAGGTACGCTATGGGTGCTTTTTGCAGCCAGATTCCACTGGCTCTACTTCCTGCCTTCAAATCAGCAGATATCCCGCTATTTTCCATGACCAGAATTCTATCCGCCAGATGGCAGCATCGCTCCAGCCGCTGTTCAATCATTATGATGGTGGTTCCGTTGTCTTCATTTAACCTTCTGATAATATTCAGCAGTTCCTCCGCAGCAACCGGGTCCAGCTGGGAAGTAGGCTCATCCAGGAGCAGAATCCCGGGATGCATGGCCAAAACTCCAGCCAGTGCTACTTTTTGCTTTTGTCCCCCGGATAACTCCGCTACATAACTCTCCAAATGGGCAGATAGCCCCAGTGAACTGCTCATCTCCATTACCCGGCGTTTCATAAGCTTGTCAGGCAAACCCAGATTTTCCAGGCCGAATGCAATTTCCTGTTCAACATTGGTCATCACCAGCTGACTTTCAGGATTCTGAAACACTATCCCCACTTCCTGCACTAATTGGTGACGACTCATTTGGGCTATCTCGGTTCCATCCAGAAATATTTTTCCCAGCAAATTCCCATTATAAAAACCGGGCGCCAAACCTGATATGGTGCGCAGAAGGGTGGATTTGCCACTTCCTGAGTTTCCTATTATTATCACAAATTGACCCTCGGGAATCTCTAAATTTATCCGGGTTAAAGCAGGTTTGATAGTTTCCGGGTAATAGTAAGTTAAATCCTGGATTTTAATGTCGGCCATTTCATCCACCCCCAGTTTAATATGGCAGGTACCATAAGAGTTAAAACGCTAATGCCTGCTCCGATCAATTCCAGCGGATTTATCTGCTCCATTACTGGATAATAGCTAAAGGCAGACCAACCCATAACTGCCGACACTATTCCAGCTGTCAGAGCTATTGCGGTCACCATCAAAATGAGATAATCCCGAGGACGCCATAGGTCCTTATCATAATAGCTTCTGGGACCGCTTCCATAACCCCGGGCATACATGGATTCCGCCAGCTGCAAAGACCTTTCCATGCAAGATAATAGCATTATACTGATAATGGGAATTGAATTTCTGGCTCGCTCCCACCAGCTGCCAGCGGCCAGTTTAACCCCCCGACAGCGCTGTATTTCGCTGATTCTTTGGAAGTCTTTCATCATCAGTGGAAACAGGCGCACTGATAAGGTTATGGCCAGGACTGATTTTCCTCCCATCCGGCTGAAAAGCCTTAAAGATTTATCTGGATTTACTGCATAGGTGTACAGGCAAAATATACTTATGATAACCAGTAATCGCACACTCATGCCCAGCCCGTAAGCAAGAGCTTCCAGGCTTATTTCCAGTGATCCAATCAGTGGCATTTCCGGACCGCTGTATATAATAGTGGTTCCCGCCCTGGCAAACAGGGTATTGATTACCACGATAATAACCACCATCATGATACTGAACTTCATATAACCTTTCCATTCCGCGAGATTTCCTGCGGCTGCGATAACTGCCCATACCGCCATTAATAAACCCAATAGATATACGGGATGGGAAAATATCAAGGCCAGGATGAACACAATCCCTATAAAAGTCATCTGGGTAAAGGGATGCAGTTTGAATATGAGATTATCTTTATAATGATAAGTAAGCATAAATTCATCCCATCTTACGTTACTACCAGGGCAGAGATATTACTTGGCCTGCGCTTATGACCGCATTATACCGGCCCGCAATTTTCTCCGGGTTATTAAGCAGTATATCCAACGCCAGCTGAAAACCGTTAAGATCGGTACCGGATACCAACCACAAGGGGCTGGAATCCCCCAGACCGCTGCCGGTGGCGGCTATTACTCCTGCGCTGCCCTCCATGCTCCTCTTTACCTGACCCTGAATATCAATTAATTCCAGCTTCATTTCATTAAAATTAATTCCAGTACCGGTACGTTTATAAG
>CAZBKS010000418.1:0-2765 GCA_964492475.1 uncultured Syntrophomonas sp.
AATTCTTCCCCATTTATAACCAGATCATCCAACACATCGCTCAAAATTGAAACCGGCATGGTAAAATCTTCTTCACTGCAGGTTATCCGCATATGCATACCATAAGGCAGCTCTTTAACTTCCCTTATATCGTCAACTTTATCAATGATGTCAAATAGCAGATCCAGATTAATGATTTCATATACCCGGCAGAATATCTCTTTATCAAAAGGATTTGTGGAAGTCCTGGGTCCTACCTTTTCGATAGTGGTATTTTGCACATAGTCTATATACCAGGATCTATCTGCATTTCGAGCAAGTTTAATGTCATATTCATAGCGCAGCAGCTGACGTTCCTCCAGAGTTATTGCATACGCCCTGATGCCAACATGCTCATAACTCCCCTGAGCATCAATGACTCCGCCTTCCACCAGCATGTTCCCCTGGGGTAGTACGCTTGAATCCAACCCACCTTTCTCGAAACAACCTCCTTCCGGCATCAGAGCATACACATAGTCAATATCCTGATTTTTAACGGCATGAAAAAGGCTGTTTACTATCTGCCTGGGAGTTAATCTTATGGATAATTTATTGATAATTCTTCTCTGCCAGTCAGTGGAGAATTTCCCAGTCTGGTTAAGATACTTATTATATAAAAACCGGCCCGGTGCAGGCTTGCTCATATGACGGATATTATACTCATAAGCGCGGGATACTAGAAAACATACTTCTTCAAAGCTCAGTGAAACCATATCTTTCAAGAATTTACGGTCATCCTCATACCGCTTCTCATTCATTCCTTCTACCAGGAAAAAGCTGTGAATTCCATCCGGGTTAAAAGTCAAATAGAAACATTCTGCCTGTACTTTCTTGTTTCCCATAGACCAGGCTACATCGACAGCCAGACGACCGCTGTGCCGGGTCATGCTGGCATAAGCACCTTGAAATACTCCAGCAAAAATCCGAGGTGGAGCGGTATCGATTCCAGCCATACTATACTTTTCCAGAACCCGATTGCATATCAGCTCAAATTCCCGGCCGTACTCCAATTTTAAGAGATAAAAAAAGTCAACCAGGTCCGGGTCGTAAAATGAACCAAGGTTCTGAATCAAATCGGGTCTGAGTTCGTACGGAATATCTTCCATCATTTCCAATATGATCATTCGGCCTTCGTTAGTGCCAACTAATTTTTTTATATCATCCACAAAACTCTTTAATACCGGCCTGGGAAAGCAGTTTTTTAGTTTTTTCATATTCACTCCTGCGATAAAATCGTTGATTATTTATTTGTAATGTATCATTTTACCCTTGATATAGCAACTCATGCTTAAGCCTGTAATACTTAGGGATAGGGAGAATGACGGAACTGGAGGCCATCTGCTAATTAAAGAAACATGAATTTTTTTTCGATTATTTATGTAAAATAGCGCTATTATTTGCAGGAAGTATTTTTCAGATACCGAAATTAAGGTAATATGCTGTTTTATTCGATATAATATATCAGCTTTAGCATAAAGGTGATTTTGTGAGAAGAATAAGAACCGTTAATTTAAAACCGGAAATGGTAGTAGCACGAACAATATTCGACAGTGATAGTCGTGTACTGCTTAGTTCCGGTATGGCTCTAACAGAAAAATACATAGACAGGCTGATTGAACTGGGCATTGCCTCCATCTTTATTAAAGACGGATTGCTGGACCATGAAGTACTGGTAGATGATATTGTATCCGAAACAACTAGGATCGAAACTGTCAAAGTAATTAAAAAAAGCTTCGTGAACCTGGAAAAAAAGAGCAACTTTAATGTTCATGCGGTCAAAAGAGTGGTAAACAATATAATAGATGAATTGCTCGATAACAATAACATTCTGGTTCACCTCACCGACATACGTAGTTTTGATGACTATACTTTTGGCCATTCTGTTAATGTATGTATTCTTTCCATCATAACTGCCTTCACCCTGGGTTACAGTGATCCTAAACTAAAGGAGCTTGGAGTAGGTGCACTGCTGCATGATATAGGCAAAACCAGAATCGATAAAGAAATACTGAACAAGCCTGGAGATCTAACCCCCGAAGAATTCAATGAAATTAAGCGGCATACTGAATATGGTTATACCATACTCAGGGAATACCCGGAAATAACTCTTCTTTCAGCACATATTGCCTACCAGCATCATGAAAGATGGGATGGGAATGGTTACCCTCGAGGATTAGTTGGTTTGGATATACATCAGCACGCTAGAATCGTAGCCGCAGCAGACGTTTATGATGCTCTTTTAGCTGACCGGCCCTATCGACCTGCCTACAATGTAAATCAGGCTTTAAACATTTTAACCCGTATGGCAGGCAGTTATCTGGATTTTGACTGTGTTATGGCTCTGAAATCCAATGTTGCCATTTATCCGGTAGGAAGTTTTGTGCAGCTGACCACTGGCGATATTTGTATAGTAGTAGATGCCAACAAAAATAACCCCACCCGACCCAAACTAAAAATAGTTCTTGATAAAGACAAAAAGCGAATCACCAATCCTAGGGAAATAGATCTCTCTCGTTTAAAGACCGTCATGATTACCCGACCTATTCAGGAAGAGGAAGTACCCTTCAATTAGAAAAACGAGGCATAGCCGAGACATATTGTGGTCCCCGGAGGGGGCTTCAGCTAAAAAACCGAGGCCATCAGAGACATATTGTAGTCCCATAACAAAAATGTATTAATAATAAATTTTTTGTAAACATTAAATACGGGTGATTGTATTATGTTTATTATAATTTTAAGTTTATTTT
>CAZBKS010000419.1:0-2738 GCA_964492475.1 uncultured Syntrophomonas sp.
ATGGTCTTTATTGGCTTCATAAAAATCATACATTTCCTTCATGAAATTCTGGAATGGAACCCCTTTACCCATGGTCATTTTGCGCCCGCAGAGATCCAGGGACTGAATAAAGTTGGTGCCTTCCCAGATAGAATAAATCTTTATATCTCTGGCAATCTGGGCTACAGGATATTCCTCGCAGTATCCATATCCGCCATAAGCCTGAATCGCTTCAGCACACAGCCACCAGCCTTCATCGGTGGGATATGCTTTGCACAATGGAGTAGTAATTTCTATCAAATCATTGGCAGCTTTTCTTCTTTCGGGATCAGGGTCGTGGTGACGAATATCGAAGGCCATGTAAGTCTTATAGAACATAGCCCTGATAGCTTCGGCATGAGCTTTACCTAAAAGAAGAGTCCGGCGGATATCCTCGTGATTGATTATTGCGGTACGTCCAGCTTTAGGATTGGTAAGCAATCTCCCCTGTATTCTATCCTTGGCGTAATCCCGTGCATTATACATGGCATTGGCAATACATGACAGGGCCATGTGACCGGTTTCCATACGGGCTTCATTCATCATCTGGAACATCTGGCCCATACCTTCGCCTCTGCCTTCGTTTTCCAGCGGATTCTTGCCCAACAGCCACCCCCGGCAGTTATTGTTTTCCCCAAAACTCAAGGATGCAGTACAGGAACCGTGCTGCCCCATTTTGTGTTCGGCCCCGGTGGTTTCTACGTCGTTGGGTTCAAAACTGCCGTCTTCATTTACCCAGTACTTGGGAACTACGAATAGTGAGATGCCTCCGGTTCCCTGTTTCGCGCCTTCTACCCTGGCCAGGTAGAGGTGAATAATATTTTCGGTAAAATCATTGTCTCCAAAGGTAATGAATATTTTGTTGCCTTTAATCTTAAAAATCCTGGGGTCATCAGTAGGAAAAGCTTTGGACAAAATATCTCCTACGTCAGAACCTGCGCTTGGTTCGGTCAGGCACATGGTACCAGACCAGGTCCCATCCATCATATTGGGCAGGAACTTGGCTTTCAATTTATCATCACCATAACTCTGAATTAAACCAGCAGCTCCACTGGTCAATATGATAGTGGGGCAAAAAGTCGGGTTGGCAGCACCTATAAGTTCCCATACGGTGGAATGCAAGATATGAGGAAGAACCATAGCATCTTCGGAATTGTCTATGTTGCTGGTTCCCCAGCCTTCTTCCTGCAACTGGTGAAATAGAGGTCCGAATGACGGTGAACAGGTTACTTTTCCATTTTCGAACTTAACTGGATTTTCTTCCCCATCAGTGTTAGTAGGTTCAATAACCTCTTTACACATTTTTAGAATTGGAGCTAAGACAGATTTCACATCGTCTTTAGAATAGTAATCGGCAAACTTGGGATATGCAAATACTTCCTCAGTAGGAAGCCATTCCTGGAGAATAAATTCCAGGTCTCTAGTGTTTAGATACGCAAAATTAGCAGCCATTTTATTATACCCCCTCCAATATAAAGGTTATCCTGCAACATTTTTGTATTACCCCTTAATTAATACAAAAAGCATATAAGGATGACCCTCTTGTTTAACAACATGATAAGAAATTTCCCCCTGGTAATACTAAATACATGCCAGTAAATGTTCTTCTTCCAACCACCCCCCGATATCAACAGCCTCTGTATTAGCAGATATAATGGATTCTTTCTTTTATAATCTTTATCCATCCACCTGCTCAAAGACTCTGTTTTCTATCATGTTGTTCAACCGTACGTTATACACGCCATAAAACAACATAATTCTGGATATTTTCTATATTCTAATGTTACTACCATATATCCTTTTTGCTTACAAAAGATTAAATTTTCTAAATTGTTTAATTTTATTATTAAAAAAGGTACCCTTATCGTAATTATTTCCGCCAATGGCCTATGTTGTTACTCTAATAAATTATTTCGGGTGCTCCTGTAAAAATTTGATCTGATAATTATATGTTTCCCGCTGAAAACTACAGCTTCCTTATGAAAATAATCACAAAATAGACAGGATTTTTGAAGAATATGTTGAATATTAATCACTATTGTTTTTAACTCTCATAAATCAAATGGAAGGGAGTGAATAATGAGTTTATTTGGATATGGGGGAATATAGTATTTGGGGGAGGAAATTATGGCTGATTTAAGTGAAGTAAGAATATCCGGACACATACAGGAAACTGTTGCAAATCCGTCTCCGCTGGGTTTATTGGGTCTTGCGATGGTCACCCTGGTAGCTTCTTCGCAAAAACTAGGAATAACTGACGGGACTCTATACATTATACCCTGGGCCTTGTTTTTAGGAGCTACAGCTCAGTTTGTGGCAGGCCTTTTTGACTTTAAACACAATAACACTTTTGGTGCTACCGCTTTTTGTGGTTATGGCTTTTTCTGGTTTGGAGTGGCTCTGACCTGGATGTTTTCCAATGGCGTTATCGGTACAGCTGAAGGCATGACCGCTGATGCGCATCAACTAGGTTTTGCATTTCTAGGTTACTTTATCTTCACCATGTTCATGACAGTCGGGGCAATGGGAGCAAACAAAGTTCTCTTTATAATCTTCTTTTTAATCGATTTACTATTCCTGGGCCTCTTTATGAGTACCCTGGGCTGGGGTGGAGAAGCCTGGCATGAGCTGGCTGCCTATTCTGAATTAGGTGTAGCTATAATGTCTTTTTATGGTTCTGCAGCTACAGTATTAAACAGTCACTACGGATATACAGTTCT
>CAZBKS010000420.1:0-2732 GCA_964492475.1 uncultured Syntrophomonas sp.
AGCGCCAGCCCAAGAAAAACATGGCCCAGCTGATGCTGGAGCATAATATTCCCTATGTGGCTACGGCCACCGTGGCTTACCCCGGTGACCTGTACGACAAGGTGGTAAAAGCTAAAAATATTCCGGGCATGAAATACATCGAAATTCTGGCCCCCTGCTATTTAGGCTGGCAGTTCGACATGCCTGAAACCGTGCAGTTGAGCCGTATGGCTGTGCGCAGCGGTGCCTGGCTGTTGTGGGAAGCGGAAAATCGCAAGATCAGCTTTAATAACCCCAGCTCACATATCATCAGCGGCAAAAAAGACGCTGACCCGGTGGATGAATACATAATGAAGCAGGGCCGATTCAACCGCCTGCTTAAAGGTCCTGACGCTGCACAGCGCATCGCCGAAATTCAAGGTGACGTCGATCGCGAGATCGCTTTTATGCGGGAACGGGCGAAGATTACGATTTAGTTTACACTATGTTTAATCTGCTTTCCATCTGTCTGTTTAGGGGCACACCGGCAGGTTACATTTGTTACTGGCCCTTCACAGTCTTTGACCACCGCTAGTAACCATTGGCATGCACATGCCAATGGCATAATACCAGCAGCGTCTTAATGGCACTGAAATATTATTAGTCCGCCAACCACATAGTTTTTGCAGGCTGCCCCTTAAAGGGGCGGCTTTAACAAATTATGCCACGGTATCCCAGACCGGAACGTTATTACTATTCTTTAACTCTTCTGGCAGAAATCAGCCAGGGAGCTGGAAATGGCTCCGCCATATTCTTACTGTTGACTCGCGATACCGCTACATGGATTGCTTCAGTGCGCTCCAAGCCGTTTGCCCTAAGCAAAGCAGGAAGAGAGGTTAGAATTTCGAAGTCCAATGTGTAGATAACAAAATCCATGTCGGGATTGATGGCCAGCAGACTCTTTATTTCACTGCCGATCTTCGGAGACCCCACTATAAACGCTATGTCCGGCACCGGTAGATTATCCAGGATGCCGTTTTCCAGAGACTCAACGATTATTACGTTGCTCAGGCCAAATTTGTCAACATTACATTTCATAGTGATCTGATCCCGGCGGTCATATTCAACTGCGATAACACTGCCCTCAGCAGCAATCATGGCGGCCTCCACCGCGATGCTCTCACCGGAGATTATACATATATTGTCCTGCTCCCCCAGATTGAGCTTATTCATTATAACAGCCCGAACTTCCCGGCACACATACTGAACAGAACCGCAGGAAAAACGGCTGTTCTCCATACCTATATGATAATTCGTGGCCGCGTTAGGATTCAGAATCAACATAGCTGCAGAGCAATTGATACCACGGTTGATCATGTCTGAAACCTTGTCGTGCTTGATCGGGCCTTCTGGATCTGAGCCCTCATTGTACCAGATATCGCAGTCTCCCAGTTCCGCAGTCCACATGTCATAGAAGATATCGGGATGTCCGGCATCCGTAAAGACCAAGACAGCCCGGTTGCTCATAACGGTCGGAATCAAGTTCTTATTCTTCCCAGTAATGTCAAGCATCTTCAGTTTTACCAGGTTGATTGGGGCGTTTTGTGAAAAATACTGGAGCCAGGATAAAATTATCTCATTAGTGAACATGGTCTGTTCCATAGGCAAACCCTCCTTGTTACAGGTATCATACCATATTTTTTGGATTTATACTTAAGTCACAGCTTTAAGCGCCGGTGTGCTCCAGCAAGCGTTCCCATTTTTGATCAACATATTGCTGTGCTTCTTCAATCATCCACTCATTGCCTTTCTGGAACATATGGCGGAATCTGCCCTGAGGGCGGAGAAAGTCTGCCACGGGCAGCTTTTTCTTCGGCGTATAGCTTAGCCGCCATACTCCCTCCTCAACTTCGAAAAGGGGCCAGACGCAGGTATCCACTGCCAGCCTGGTAATCTCCGCAAGCCTTTCCATGGGGTAGTCCCATCCACGAGGACATGGGGACAATACGTTCAAAAAGCAGGGCCCCTCAGTATAAATGGCATTATAAGCCTTGGTGTGCAGATCCTTGAAATTACCTATAGGAGCCGTCTGAGCCACATAAGGGATATGATGCGCTACCAAAATCTCGGTAAGATCTTTTTTATTCTGTTTCTTGCCCTGCCCCACAGAACCTACCGGTGTGGTAGTCGTGCGGGCAAATTGAGGAGTTGAGGATGAACGCTGGATTCCGGTATTCATGTAAGCCTCGTTGTCATAGCAGACGTAGACCATGTCATGACCGCGTTCCATGGCACCAGACAGGGATTGAAACCCAATATCATAGGTGCCGCCGTCACCTGCAAAAGTAATAAACTTGACGCTTCCCTCCACCTTGCCACGGCGTTTCAAAGCATTATAGGCAGCTTCCACACCGGAACAGGTAGCCGCGGAGTTTTCAAAAGCAGAATGAATATAGCTGTCCATATAGGCAGTGTAAGGATACATAAAGGTGGAGACCTCCAAACAACTGGTAGCATTAACCACTACTGCCCGGTCCTCATTATCCAGAGCGCGCAGAACCCCTGCCACCACTACCCCGGCACCACATCCGGCACAAAGCCGATGTCCTCCGGTGAGGCGGACCGGTTTTTCTACTTCCCGTTTCAGGTTATATACCCTGCTCATGCTATCTCCTCCTTTGACCGCTGTCCCATATGGGTATATACCGGCCCAGTTTCACCAGTTGCAGCAATATCTGCCAGCCGGTCGAACACTTTTTCGAAATCTTCGGTCT
>CAZBKS010000421.1:0-2726 GCA_964492475.1 uncultured Syntrophomonas sp.
TCCTGGATGAGGACGCTATTTTTGAGCGATAGGGTTCAGCCGTTATAGTTTGCATATAGCGCAGGTGGTTTTTTCTGCCAACAATTCTTTTTTGCATAAAGTCAGTCCAGTAAAAATATTAATGGTACAAAGTGCAAAAAAGATATCTATTTTCCAGGAAAGCAGGTAGGCGTGGTATGGGGCTAAAATACAGGATTAAGCAGCATTTGAAAGAAAATTCAGTGCAATATATGTTGATTCTGGGAATATTTATCATCGGCTTCATGCTGGGTTTTTTAAATGTCCGGGGATTGGATGATGAAGTTAAAAAATATTTAGTTGTGATGTTGGACAACTACCTGCGGGGAGGCCTGGAAGGAGATCTTTATGGCAGGAGCATTCTGGTAACCGCGTTTATTAAGCAGGCGGAAACTATTTTCAGCATCTGGCTGCTGGGCCTTACGGTAATAGGGCTTCCTCTAATTCTAGCCGTAATATTTCTGCGGGCGTTTTCTCTAGGCTTTACGGTTGGCTTTCTTCTCCAGCAAAAAGCAGGAGCGGGTGTGCTGTTGGCCATGGTTTCCATACTACCGCAAAACCTGGTATATATGCCCTGCCTTATTATTGCTGGAGTAGTAGCTATGAACTTCTCAGTATATATTGTTAAAAGCAGAACTGCGGGAGGAAATAGTCTGGGTGTTGCTTTGCTGGCTTATAGTATAGTAATGCTCTTGCTGCTGCTGGCTTTTGCTCTGGGGGCCTTCATAGAGGCCTATCTTTCTCCCTGGCTGTTAGGTTTGTTGATGTAAAAAATATAAGGGGTGATAAATTTGATCATAGTAATGGGCAGATGGAAACAAAAGGTGCTTAAATTTCTGGGGCTTCTGGCGCTGATCCTGGCATTTGTAATGGCTGTTCCTGCTATTACAGGAATGCTGGTAAATCAAGTTCCGGCTTTTAGCGGGTGGCTGCAGGATGAACATCCTACCGGAAACCCGATGCGGGTGGAAACTGACGAAAATTCAGGCACCTTCAATCAGGTGCTTGATCAATTTGTAATCAAATTGCAGGATTTTTATTACGAACGTTAGCAGCAGGAAGGAAATGAGCTTCATCATGTCAAACTAAGTAGAAAAAAGCGGGAGTAATGCTATGGACAGCCACTTATCAGCTTTTATGGATTATTTGGACTTTGAAAAGGGACTGGCTGCTAATACCAGGGCAGCATACCGCCGAGATTTAGGAAAGTTTTTCGCCTTTGTCCAGGATACGCTTGCTTATCATTCCCTGGATGAAATAACCAAGCATGATATTATTGCTTTTTTAGCCTGGCAGATGGATTCCGGGGCAGAACATTCTACTATTGCTCGCAGCCTGTCGAGTATAAAGACTTTTTATAAATTTCTGGTGTTAGATGGATTCCTGACCGTTAACCCGGCAGGGGATCTGGAAACCCCTAAAATAAAGAGAAAGCTGCCCCGGGTGCTTTCTGTAGAAGAAGTGGACAGGTTAATGGAAGTGCCCAACGTCATTTTGCCATTGGGAATAAGGGATCGGGCTATGCTGGAATTGATGTATGGAACCGGGGTGCGGGTATCGGAATTGCTTTCCCTGCAGGTTGACGATATTAACTTTACCGCCGGGTTTTTGCGCTGTTTTGGCAAAGGAAGAAAGGAAAGGATAATACCCGTAAACCAGACTGCCAGCGATTGGGTACACAGGTATCTGGCCAGATCACGTAATCTGCTAGCTAAAACAAATTCGGACCGGACGCTGTTTCTTAATGCCCGGGGAAGTCGATTGAGCCGTCAGGGGTTTTTTAAGATTTTGCTTGGATATGTACAGACTGCTGATATTCATAAAGATGTTACTCCTCATACCTTGAGGCATTCTTTTGCTACCCATCTTCTGGAGAATGGTGCTGACTTGAGAGCAGTTCAGGAGATGCTGGGACATGCAGATATTTCAACTACCCAGATATACACTCATTTAACCAGATCCCGACTTAGAGAAGTATATCAGCAGTTTCATCCCCGGGCCTGACAAAACCTTTTTCGATAAGCAGACTAATTACTGCAGATAATAATAATAAATCAGCTCCCTCGGGAAAAGCGGAGACTGTCCCTATTTTATAATGGAGGTATTATAATGCACAGAAGAGCTATTTTAATTGTACTGGATGGGGTTGGTATAGGAGAGATGAGGGACAGCTATCAGTATGGCGATCAAGGGAGCAATTCATTGAAAAACACCGCGGAAGCGGTAGGAGGGTTGAAGCTGCCTAACCTGCAGAAACTGGGACTTGGTAATATCGATAAAATATTGGGGGTAGATCCGGTGGAAAAGCCGGTGGGTGCTTATGGAAAAATGGAAGAAAAGTCCTGCGGCAAAGATAGTACCGTGGGACACTGGGAAATGATGGGTTTGATTATGGAAAAACCTCTTCCTACTTATCCTCAGGGTTTTCCGGTTGAAATAATAGGTGAATTTGAAAGAGCTATAGGAAGAAAGACGATTGGCAATAAAGTAGCATCTGGTACGAATATAATAAATGAACTGGGAGACCAGCATATCAGGACCGGTTGCCCAATAGTATATACATCTGCCGACAGTGTGTTTCAGATAGCAGCTCATGAAGAGGTGGTGCCGGTAGAACAGCTGTACCAGTGGTGTATGATAGCTCGCCAATTACTGCTGGGAGATAATGGTGTGGGGAGAGTGATTGCCAGGCCATTTCTGGGCGAACC
>CAZBKS010000422.1:0-2724 GCA_964492475.1 uncultured Syntrophomonas sp.
CCAGTTTGGCTAGTGCGGCCTGGTTTAATTCATACACTTCACCTTGCACGCGCTACCCCTTTTCAGGATAGACACAGTTCAAGCCACCACCCAGGATATATTTTTTATATTCATTTAAAAAAGCTTTACCCAGAAACGTTTTTCCTTGAAGATAATATTGGTGATAACGGCCCTCTGTCATTAAGCTGCCGTACACGAAGACCTTGGTCATTTTATAATTCCACCATCCTGTCTTTCTAGCTCTATTCTCATCTTAATGTCTTTACACCCTGAAATCCTCAAATGGAATTAACCATATTTTAAGCCATTCTTTGTTTATTTGCCAATAAGCTGTTTTATGTGTTTAATTGTATTTAGCAAGTAGAAAATGTACCATCGAGGCATGGGGACGGTTCTTTTGCCCCATTTTTTGTTTCATTGTCAATAAAAAAATGAGGCAAAAGAACCGTCCCCATGCCTCACAAATAAACGAGGTGTGTTTACGTGTTTTTTACTACGGCGGTACTGGATAGAGCGTGGCATGTAGATAAGCTTATACAAAACTGGATGGCTGAAATCAGCAGTCCCGGACTGGACGTATTTTTTCAGGTAATTACCCAACTGGGGTCTCCGGCAGCTTTCATTCTGCTGGGTATTCTGGCTTTCATTGGCCTATGCCTAAGAGGTCATATCAAATCGGGCATAATACTAACTGGCGGACTGGCAGCGGCCTGGGCCGCCATGAAGTTTCTTAAAGACCTGGTGGGAAGAGAACGTCCATCGGGTGAACAACTGACGGCTGCATCCGGGATGAGTTTTCCCAGCGGGCATGCCATGCTGTCTCTGGTTTTTTATGGCTTCATAGCTTACCTGCTCCTGGCCAGATTCCCATTCAGGTATGGAAATTTGCTTGGGTATACACTTGTAGTGATGATCGGATTAATTGGATTTAGCAGAATATATTTGAATGTGCATTATACTACTGATGTAGCCGCAGGGTTTGTTCTGGGTTCATTAATTTTGATTATAATGGTTAAAGTATTTCGCAAAAATTATTTATGACACACAAAATAGGTGTTGCGGTGTTATTGAAGTGTGGCGTTGGGAATCAGATTCACACATAATAATTCCTAAAATTAGAAAGTCTGCTGCTGAAGTGGAGGTTAAGGCTAAAGTATTTGCTTATTAAATTGTCCTGGCAGTAAGAATAGGTCTGCTTTGCCTATGTCAGGGGCAGAGTGGGAGGCTAGATTAGCAGTTGTATTCTGACGGGCCTTTTGACATAGAATAGTATGTTAAGAGGAATGTCCCACAATGCCGTATGATGTATCAAGAGAACCGTCATAATATGCCTATTGATACACTTTGTGTTTTGATCTACTGTTTCTTAAGCTGTTTCTGATAAGCTTTCCAACCCGGACATATTTTGGTATGCCACTTCCACAGCATAGCTTTCAAGCTGCGAGGGTTTTTTTCTGCTGATTTACGAAATGCGCAGTTCTCACATTTGATTTCCATAATCCTATGCTCCTTTACCTTGATTTTTTCCTTTTTTCAGCGTTGATTCCCTTTTGCTCTTTGCGCTGTTTCTTGCCTTCACTGGAATAAATCAACTGATTTTTCTCCTGTTGCTTCCTTCCACCAATATATTCTTTTTCCAGACCCCTTATTACCACCAGGGTATGACCTTCATCAAAGGTTAAGGAAACTGGAAAATCTGATTCCCCTGGAATTACCCGGTAGCCATGTTCTTTAAGCAGGGGTTCTTCATTCAGCATTTTTCTGATTTCCTTTTTTATAACTGAAAAATTTCTGCTGCTGTGATGTCCTTTGCCATGAATTATATCCAGTACCTGTATTTCGTTTTTTATGCACCAGTTCAGATTATCCCGGGCTTTTTCCAGGGCTTCTTCCAGTGACAGGCCATGAAGGTCGACTTTTTCCAGCTTCACATTACATTGCCCTTCCTTTAAAATATTAGTTCTTAAACCATTAAGGCTAACCCTACCCTCCGCTCCACGGGAAACGGTTTACTGAGACGGATATCTATAATGTCCGGTGATTTCCCAGCGCAGGAGCGCATCTTCTTCTTTGCATATCCCGGCATTATGTATTACCAGGGGGAGGCCCTTTTTATTAATCCGGTCGCTGACTATGCCGCAGTGTTCGTCACCATTGGGAAATTTCCAGTACACCACGTCGCCCCAGTGCCAGTCGTCAGGCTGCTGAAGCGGATCCAGGGATAAAGCCAGTCCATGGCGGCCCATAAATGCGACCTGATTTGGTACCCGCCGATGATCTATGTTGGAGTCGGCTGCATCTAATCCCCAGTTCTGTGGATATTTCTTGAACTCTCCCAGCATGTCTTCGTGGATCAGCTGCTGCAGATCAATTCCAGCATGTCTAAAAGCTCTAATTACTACATCAGTGCAAGCTCCCCGGTCAGCTGGAACGTCTCCTCCCGGATAATCTATTACCTGATAGGAGGCATCATAAAGGGTACCCTTTATGGCCTCTTCTCTGGCTCCCAGCAGGATAAGATCTGGTACGGTCAGCTGTTCGGGTGGTATACTCTCTACTGGGGAAGGAATATTTTGAATACTGTCTTCAGAGAATATATTTAATAGTTCGCTTCCACTGCCGGGCAAGGATAATTTGGCCGTAATTCCTGCCGTAACAAGCAGAGCGATTATTATAATCAGCAGAATGCGATTGTATTTCAAAAAAAACCCTCCATCTTTCTGT
>CAZBKS010000423.1:0-2721 GCA_964492475.1 uncultured Syntrophomonas sp.
GGAAACCCTGAACAGCATACGGGAGGAAAATGCCAGGCTTAATACCCTGCATGCGGAATTAAAAAGCAGGTTAGAGGAAGAAAAGAAAAAAACCATAGATAACTTGGCTTTGCTCCAGGATGCCCGGGAAAATCTGCTCCAGTCTTTCCAGGCCCTGTCCTCGGAAGCCTTAAAGAGCAATAATCAAGCCTTCCTGGAGTTGGCTCAAACTACCCTGGAGAAATACCAGGAAGGAGCCCGAGGAGAACTGGAAATGCGCCAGAAGGCTATAAACCATTTGGTGTTTCCGCTGCAGGAATCGCTGCAGCAGGTTAATGAACAGATACGTACTATTGAAAAAGAACGGGTGGGTGCTTATGCCAGCCTGAGTGAACAGATTAAATCCATGGCCGCAGCTCAGGTCCAGCTGCAGGGTGAGACGGCCGGTCTGGTAAAGGCTCTTAGAGCACCTGCGGTAAGAGGCAGATGGGGCGAAATACAGCTTAGAAGGGTAGTGGAGGTAGCCGGAATGCTGGAGTATTGTGATTTTGTGGAACAGCAAAGCACTACCACTGATGGGCATGGTATGATGCGGCCGGATATGATTATCAGGCTTCCCGGGGGGAGAAATGTAGTTATAGATTCCAAAGCACCGCTGCAGGCCTATCTGGAAGCTGTGGAAGCGGTGGATGAACAGGAAAAGATTCAGCATTTGAAAGATCATGCTCGCCAGGTGAAAAATCATATCAGCAGTCTGGGCAGTAAGAGCTATTGGGAACAATTTGAGCCAACACCCGAATTTGCAGTGCTATTTCTGCCTGGGGAATCGTTCTTCAGCGCTGCATTGGAACATCAGCCTCAGTTAATTGAATATGGGGTAGAGCAGCACGTTATAATCGCTACCCCAACCACGCTGATTGCTCTGCTGCGTTCGGTAGCCTATGGCTGGAGACAGGAGCAAGTGGGCGAAAACGCCCGTATAATAAGTGAAATGGGCAAGGAGCTTTATGATCGGATTCGGGTACTGGCGGAGCATTTTATGGATATGCGCAGAGGACTGGAAAAATCGGTAGAATCCTACAACCGGGCGGCAGGATCTTTGGAGGGACGAGTATTGGTTACGGCCCGAAAGTTCAAGGATATGGGGGTTGCTTCATCATCAGAGCTAAAGAGCCCGCTTCCTATTGAGAAGCCTTTAAGAATACTTAATATTAGTGGGAACAATGCGCAAAAAGATATCGATGAGAATATACTCTAATACAGCTTTTAGGACAAATAAATTTTTACATCCCGTTTACATAAAGCACGTTGTAATTTAACTTGTCGGGTCTATCATTAGCTTGTATAAGACAAGGAGGTGAGAAAGTGGATAAGAAACTGATCGATGAAATATTGAAATCCATCGGGCTGGAGCATATTGAAGAAGAAGAAACGCCAGCCCAGCACTAAACAAGCCGTTAAGTAATCAGCCTTAAACGGCTTGTTTTGTTTTCCGCTTATATCGCTATTTATCGGGGTTATTTCTTTCCTGCAAAAGTTCAGAAACACTGACCAATGTATAGCCCTGAGCCTTTAAATTCTTTATTATTGCCGGCAGAGCATCTGCAGTCTGTTTACAGGTATCGCTGGCATGCATAAGAATAATATCCCCCGGATGCACCTTCTGGCAAACCCTTTCAATGATTGAGTCCACTCCTGGATTCATCCAATCCAGTGAATCGGTACCCCACTGAATAGCCTCATAGCCGCTTTCGTGTATTGCTTCAATTACATGATCATTGTAGTCACCATTGGGGGTGCGGATCAAAGTGGCTTCTACCCCGGTTCCTTCTTTAATAAGCTGGTGAGCTTTATTGATTTCTTCTTTTATTTCAGTCTTGCTTAAATTGCTCAAGTTGATATGACGGTATCCATGGCTGCCGATTTCGTGTCCATCTGCCTTGATTCTGCTGACGATGTCAGGGTATTCTTTCACCCAAGGCCCGGAAAGGAAGAAAGTACACTGCAGATCGTTTTCTTTTAATATTTCCAGTACCGGCATAGGGGTTTTACTGCCCCAGCTTATATCGAAAGTAAGGGCGACTATCTTTTTATCGGTTTTTACTTCGTAGATAGGCTTCAACGTATAATAAGCCTGCACATAAGCAACACTGCTGCCCAGAACCACCAGAGCCAGAAGGCAGACTATGGCTATTTTTGCCTGCCGCTGTATCTGATAAAAACCAAAAAGTTTGGGCATAACATTCATCTCCCCATTTTCAGTTTTTACATTTTTATTTTCCTGCAGCTGTCATTATTCCTTATTTTCCATATCCAATAATTCGCTCATAGTTACCAGGCGATACCCCTGCTCATACAGATCGGGGATCAGAATATTCATCGCTTTAACCGTTTGCATACCATTTGATGCGCCATCGTGAAGTACAATTATTTGTCCCGGCTTAATATTCTTGGTAATATGCGAAGCTATCTGCGCAGAAGTTGTTCCATCCCGCCAGTCTTTACTGTCCTGCTGCCAGGTCCAGTATCCGATAGTTAAACCCTCCTGTTTGGTGAGAGCCACCATAGCATAGGATAAATAACCGCCCGGGGGGCGAAAGAATTTTGGGGTACGGCCAGTTAAGCGGTAGATAATATCACTGGTCTTCTGTATTTCTTCCAGGATAAAGTCGTCACTTTTACCATTGAAATCGGCATGACTGTAACTATGGTTCCCGATTTCATGTCCGGCCCGGGCCATTT
>CAZBKS010000424.1:0-1149 GCA_964492475.1 uncultured Syntrophomonas sp.
GAAAATAGTGACTCAGGCCTGTGTATTTATCATAATGTCTCCTGTAAGGGAAGAGTCAAGTATCCATATAAAAAAACTGGAAACTCCCCCGCTTCGGATTACAGCAGGGGAGTTCAGGCAGTATAACCTGTAACAAATCTCATGTTATCCTAGGGTGATGGTACATGTGACCCTATTCAACCTTTATGGGTTCTACATCTATAACCGGGTCATTTCTTTTCCACGACCTGTATTCTTCCAGTTCTCTGCCGATCTGGCTTATTATCCACCCCAGAATTACTGCATCATCCAGTAAACCCAGACCCACAATGAATTCAGGTATAATATCTATAGGAGTAACAAAGTAGACTATCCCGGCCAGGGTTAACAATAGAGCTTTAGAAGGCAAACCCCGGTATTCCCCAGATATCCAATCCTTCAGCAGGCTGAATAGGGTCTGCAGCGAATCCCATATTTCATTCAGAGGGCCACCTTTATTCTGGGATGCTTTGCTAACAGCTTCGTTAAGAAGCTTTCTGGCTTCTCCCGGATTATTGACATATTTTGCTGCCTTTTTCTGCCATGCCGCCGACTGTTTAAAAAACTCCTTCACGGTCTCGTTTTTAATCTGCTTGACCTCATCCTTATTCTTCTTAAAAAATTCCCATTCCATAACGCTGCCGCCCACCTCCTATATGCCTAATTATACACTACTAACACTGCCATCAGGAAAACAACCCTCCATCTTAATTACTTTTCCCTGAAAAGGTCAACCTGGGTGTAAGGCAATGACAAATATACTTAGTCCCCTCTGCATTGACAGCATCAACTGTTTGTTACCTGGCTTCAGGGGAAACTAATTAGCTGATTTGACAAGTTTCTATAATTTCTTGGCAGGTGTTTCTTAGCAAAATTAACATACCTTCATCTGATATCTAATATTATTCTATTAAATCGTTATGATTCAGGAGGTATACATTTTTATGAAAATTTCCCTCAGTTACAATGTTGATGGAAATAAAAATTTGACAAGAGAGCAGATACCATTGGAATCTTCTCAAACTCTATCCTTTGTACCCGTGACGCAGGGTGAAACCGGTCCTCAGGGTATGCCTGGACCTCCAGGTGAACCCGGGCCTCAGGGTATGCCCGGACCTCCAGGTGAACCCG
>CAZBKS010000424.1:1249-2719 GCA_964492475.1 uncultured Syntrophomonas sp.
GTGAACCCGGGCCTCAGGGTATGCCCGGACCTCCAGGTGAACCCGGGCCTCAGGGTATGCCCGGACCTCCAGGTGAACCCGGGCCTCAGGGGCCTCCGGGACTATCTATAACTGGTTCAAATCTTTCCAGCCCTGGTCTTAAACAGATGCTTGAAGTTGCCCGACAGCTGATAAGCAACTACAACTATCCAGCGGTATTGTTAGGCATTACCAATAAAAATGAAACCTTTGGAGCAGTATTAATGGAAGTACAGGCAGACAGTGCTGACGATGCGGTTATAGTTTTGAAAACGCAAGGTCATCCTGCATATCTAAACCCGGCCAGAATTGCATTTATTGAAATCAATAGAGAGGTTGAAAATATTGAACTGTCAAGTCTATCTTTTCCGGTCACAAATACAGAAGGCATTCAAGACCAATACAGCATCAAAAAGATTTTGGAGGATATTATTTCTTCCGGCAATCAAGCCGGAGTGTTTATCACCGCCGGAGGATATTCCATAACCCCAGCCCGCAGAGTTACAGGCCTGGCAGATGGAATAGTAATTCTAAAAAACATTCTTTCCTCCGGACGCATCAGCTCTACTACATTTGTCTCTCTGGAATATATTGATCTAGTCGAATTAGCCGATACCATTTGAAAACATGAAAATTGGGTACCAGATACCCTAACTTATGAATACTGGGATACTATAACCCGAAGGCAATCCTCATCAAATATTGCCTTCGGGTCAAACTCTTGGTGAGATTTAGTTTTCCCCCACTATCTCTATAACTTCCAGGATAATCCCTATTTCGAAGACCTTCATAGCCAGGATTTATTCGGAGTTCACTCTCAAGCTGAATGAGTCAAAGGAACTTCTCCTCCGCTTAATATTAATCCCCTTTTATCACCTGATAATCAGGCACCATTTTCTTCCCTTCTCGTACCTCTTTTAGATATGAACCCGGTTGCAGAATTTTTTCTGGGAAAGCAATTAATGGCAGCGGGGGTACTATTATACCCTCAGCCTGCAGCGAGCTAATCCCGCGGTTTATTAAAAGAGCTCCCAGGGCCACGCTTTTCCCCAGATTCCTTACTGACCGCAGATTATAAACACCACTATTAGGGGGATGGGTACGGGTAGTCTCAGGCATAGCCCCGTATTTTCCCAGACCCGAGGATGAATCGCAGGTATCCGCCAGCCCGCCAAATGCCGAGGCCTGCGGGGGAGGATCATCAGGGAAAGGAACTGCACCTACTATATAGGAAAACATTATTCCGGTAGCCCATCTCCAGATACTCTGCAGAGAGCTCTCCTGTCCACCTCGCCTTTCGAAAGCTACTACGATGCCTCCAACTACCTTGTTGCGAATGCTCCCGGCCACCGGAGAAGCAGAATAATGACAGAAGCAGGCTCCTCTTTCCATTAAAGCCTTTAGTTTGGCAGTAATATCACCCGTATAAACCGGCGAACCAACAATGATCCC
>CAZBKS010000425.1:0-2718 GCA_964492475.1 uncultured Syntrophomonas sp.
CAGGCCGGGGATAATATGCTCCGGAGCCAGCAAAAAGGCCAGCCTCAAGCCGGGCATTAGTATTTTGGAAAAGCTTTTTATAAATATTACCTGCTCACCTCCGTCCAGCATTTTTATGGGCTGGCGTTGGCTATAATAAGATAAATCCGTAAATGAATCATCTTCTATAATAACAATGTTATAGGCCTGGCATAATTTGAGCAGATCTTTCTTCTTCTCATAACTGTAACAGATACCGGTTGGGGTTTGAAAATTTGGTATTATGTACATCAACCGGGGTCTATATTTTACGATAATATCCTGCAGTTCCTCGATGGAAATACCATCTTCCTTTAAGACTGCAGGCAAAATGCGGGCTCCCCTGGATCTGAAAGCGGCAATGGCTCCGGTATAAGTTGGATTTTCGGTAATAACAAAATCCCCTGGTTTCAGTAAGGATTTGGCTATAATATCTATGCCCTGCTGGGCCCCGGAGATAACCTGGATACAACCTTCATCAGCATTAATTCCGTTATTCTTCAGGTGTCTGGACAGACTTTCCCGCAGGGGAAAATATCCCTGGCCTTCCTGATAAGCAAAAGCACTGCCCCCATCTCTATCCAGTACCTCATTTAATATTTGTTTAAAATCTGCTACCGGGAAAAGTTCTGGAGTGGGGATGGCGCTGGCAAAATTATAGGACCCAGATGGGATTTGCAGCCGGCCTTGATCCATGATGTTCAATCCCTGTATATTATAATCCAGCCCCGAGAAGGACTGAGTAGTATCTGCATATGGTTGTCGGGTATTGGGATAGGGTCTTACAAAGGTTCCGCTGCCTCTCTTTGAATAAAGCAGTCCGTCCTGCTCCAACTGACGATAAGCATTAATGACGGTTATGTTATTTACTTCCAGCCTGACGGCCAGTTTCCGTATGGGGGGGAGTTTCTCGTCAACTTTCAGCAGACCTTCGAGTATGAGGGTCTTGATCTGTTGGGCAAGCTGTTGATAGAGGGGAATGATGCTCTGCTTATTTAATTGTATCGATACAAAAATATCCATTAAACCTGGCTCCTTAACTTATTGACAGTGCATAGCCTGTGTGTGATACTAATGTTTATCGGTTTGGCATGCTGTGTAAATTGTAACGGTACAATAACAATTATACCGTATATTAAAATCGAAATAAAGGAGGACACAATCAATTGGATAGATATACTCTTAATAAAAACCTGGCCCAGATGCTCAAGGGTGGGGTTATAATGGATGTTACCAATGTAGAACAGGCACTCATTGCAGAAGAGGCAGGAGCCGTGGCAGTAATGGCTCTGGAAAGAGTCCCGGCCGATATAAGAAAACAGGGCGGCGTTGCTCGCATGTCCGATCCCGGCATGATAAAAGAAATAAAAAGGGCGGTTACCATCCCGGTTATGGCCAAGGTCAGAATCGGGCACTTTGTGGAAGCTCAAATATTACAGGCCATTGGTATCGACTATATTGATGAAAGTGAAGTGCTGACCCCGGCAGATGAGATGTTTCATATCGATAAAAAGAGCTTTGATATTCCCTTCGTGTGTGGAGCCAGGAATCTGGGAGAGGCTCTGCGGCGAATAGGAGAAGGGGCAGCCATGATACGAACGAAAGGCGAAGCCGGTACCGGTAATGTGGTAGAAGCGGTAAGGCATATGCGCTCAATAACGTCTGAGATGCGTCAGGTCCAGCTCCTGCCCGCCGAGGAACGGATGACTTTTGCCAGGGATATCGGAGCCCCGGTTGGTTTACTGGAATATATCGCTGAACACAAGAAACTACCAGTAGTTAATTTCGCCGCAGGAGGGATAGCTACTCCAGCAGACGCAGCCTTGATGATGCAGCTGGGCTGTGATGGAATATTTGTCGGATCTGGTATCTTCAAGTCTGGGGATCCGGCTCAGCGGGCCCGGGCTATAGTCAAAGCTACCACCCACTATAATGATCCTGATATTATCATGGAAGTATCGGAAGGACTGGGAGAAGCTATGGTGGGAATAGAAATTGACAAGTTGGAAGATCAATATGCAAAACGAGGCTGGTAAACTAATGAAAATTGGTGTTCTGGCCTTACAGGGGTCGGTTGTTGAACATATACAATGTCTGCAGAAGATAGAAGGGGTACAGGTAGTTGAGGTAAGAAAAGCTGAGCAGCTTCTTGACCTGGATGGGCTTATCTTACCCGGGGGGGAAAGCACTACTATCGGTAAACTGCTTAAGGAATATGGACTGATGGAACCGCTCCGAGGTTTAATCCAGGCTGGTCTGCCAGTCTGGGGAACCTGTGCTGGTATGATCCTGCTGGCTAATGATATAGTAGATCAAAATGAGGTTTACCTGAATGTGCTGGATGTTTCGGTTCGGCGTAATGCTTACGGGAGCCAGTTGGACAGCTTTCAAAGCTCTGCTGTTATAGATAAAATTGCCGGGCATGATATACCCCTGACCTTTATCAGGGCTCCCTATATTGAAAAATGCGGTCCGCAAGCAGAAATACTGTTGGTACTGGACGGAAACATCGTTGCTGTTGAACAGGACAACATACTGGCGACCTCTTTTCATCCTGAACTAACCGAGGACTTAACCTTCCATAAATATTTCGTCAAGAAAATATATATGCACATCTAGATTGACAGGTCGACTGCTCTGGCCGAAGGTGTTACAGTACCTATCGATCCCGACTATGCCAGAGTTGCTGCGGTTATAATA
>CAZBKS010000426.1:0-2714 GCA_964492475.1 uncultured Syntrophomonas sp.
CATGAAGGTCTTTTTGCGATTAGTAACGACCCCTTTTTCCCACAGCACCCTCATACTATCTGCCACCATTTCGGTATGGATACCAAGATCCTTTTTGTGTTCCAATGCCAGGGCCGCCGCATTCGGTATCCCTCCGATTCCCAGCTGGATACAAGCACCGTCTTCCACCAGGTCAGCTATATACTGGCCTATTATCTTTTCATTTTCATTGGGAGGTACCTCCGGCAAGGTGGCCAGAGGAACGTTATCTTCTATAAGTGCAGTCACTTCGCTGATATGAACAAAATTCTGTCCAAACGTACGGGGCATGTTTTCATTGACCTGAACCAATACTTGATCAGCCTTACGCGCCCAGGGCAGTGTATAATCACAGGATAGTCCCAGGCTTAAATAACCATGACTGTCCATAGGGGCAGCCTGAAACATTACTACGTTAAACTTCCTGCCCCAGTCCGGCCACTTGGGTACATCTCCCAACCGGCCCGGGGTATAAACGTATTTACCTTCCTGCAGACCTTTGCGCTGGGCTATACAATAGCTGTAATCCAATATAAAGGCTGGATCGCGGTCGCTGTTATGAAAAAGGGTAGGATATACATCCACTACCGTTAATAATTCACCCCTGGTAAATTGGTCTTTGCGGCGCGCCAGAGCATTTATCAAAGTAGGTGGCTGCCCGACTGCAACTGGCACTGCCACAGAGGAACCATCCTTTATTAGTGACACCGCTTCATCAGCGGTAGTCAGTTTCTCTTTATACATCGCCCTGATATCCATCATCTTCTCCTCCTTCATCTCCGTTAAAAGAGCTACCACAATATCTTCTTAAAGCATTTCAAATACTACCGCCATGGCCGGCCCTCCACCGGCGCAGAGCGAAGCGCATCCTATCTTTTGATTTCGTTTTAATAATTCATACATGGCGGTAATAATAAGTCGTATACCGGTTTGCCCGGTCGGGTGCCCTAGAGCGATGCCGGAGCCATTGGCATTGATCTTATCCATGCTGATGTTCAGTTCCCGATTGCAGGCAAGAAATTGCGCGGCAAAAGCTTCATTGATTTCGAAATAATCTATATCCTTCATCTCCAAACCGGCATACTTCAGTGCCCGGGGTATTGCATAAACAGGACCAATTCCCATTATTTCCGGATGCACCCCGCACGACGCGGTAGACAAAATCCTGGCCATAGGCTTTATCCCCCTGCTTTCTGCTGCCTCCTTCTCCATTACCACTACTGCGGCACCTCCGTCGTTTAGACCGGAGGCATTCCCGGCAGTGACTGTGCCATCTTTTTTGAATACCGCCTGCAGCCGGGATAGACTTTCCAGGGTAACATCAGCCCGTGGATGTTCATCTATATCGAAAATTAGTGTTTGGTTATGCTTTTTCATTTCTACTGCTACAATTTCATCTTGGAATTTTCCATTGGCCAGGGCTGCAACTGCTCTCTGATGGCCTAAATAAGCCAGTTCATCCTGTTCTTCCCGGCTTATCTGGTAGCGAGCAGCCAGATTCTCTGCTGTAACGCCCATATGATAACCCATAATGGCACAATTCAGCCCGTCGTAAATTAAGCTGTCATAGGGGCCATCGTTGCCGTGAAAAAGCCGATATCCCTGCCGGGCTTTCAAAAGATAATAAGGAGCACTGCTGGTACTCTCAATCCCCGCTACTAGAGCAATATCAACTTTACCCAACCTGATATCTGCACAGGCTATTTCCAGAGAACGCATGGCCGAAGCACACTGCTGATTTATAGTTGCAGCGGGGGCCTCCCATGGAATACCAATTTCTCTTTGGACCTGGCGAGCTGGGTTCCCTTTAGCTCCCCCCTGCAGACAGTGTCCCACCAGGACCTCCTCTATATCTGCAGGTTCTAGACCAGCCCTTGATACAGCAGCCCTGCCAGCAACTCCACCCAGATAAACAGCAGAAAAGGAACTCAAGCTCCCGCCAAAGTCCCCAATCGCTGTCCTGGCACCGCTGGCAATAACTATTTCTCTCACATCCAAACCTCCTTCATAATTATTTAGTTGATGTTCCCCGGCAACAAACTCGGTATATTTTTGCTGCAGGTTACCATCTGCTGATTGTATTGTGCAAATCATATGCCACCTGGAAATGCAGGTTTAACGACGGGTTTACCAACAGATATCGCCGCGGTTTTCGCAAAACCAGAAATACTTTAACAGACAACAGTAGGGCTGGGTTGATGAAGTGCAGTTTCACCCGGTTTTAGAATTAATAGTATGGTTGTATGGAGAGAGAACTATTTCTCAATAATAAGATTTACAATTTCCAACCCTCGATATTTTCCATGTTTTATGCAAATTAATCTTTTGATTAAGGCATATTTATGGTCTGTACCTATATAATTTAGTAACTCAACTTTCGCATCAGTTGAGTGTTATGCCTGGTAAGAACAAGAGGGAAAAGCGATTTGAAAATCTTAGCCAACAGCTGGCATACATGATATTACATATATAGAAAAGCCTTCGCCATTCGCCGTGTATTAGACCGGCCGCAACATTAATTACGACCAGCGGGAGTATCAGTAGTGCCCTAGGGTGCAACATTAATTACGACCAGCGGGAGTATCAGCAACCTGAAAAGTGCAGTAACGAAGTGAATGCGCATCAGTTGTCCCGTTCCGGGGTAGTGCCCTAGGGTGCAACATTAATTACGACCAGCGGGAGTATCAGCAACCTGA
>CAZBKS010000427.1:0-2713 GCA_964492475.1 uncultured Syntrophomonas sp.
AAGAGAGCGGGTACTCCGTTTCCTACCATATAAGGGAATTCGAGAATATCTCGTGGAGGAAAGCCGTTTTTGGTCAAGGCAAAGTTGGTGCTGGCAGCGATATCTTCCAGAGAATTAATCAGGGTCCCATCCAAATCGAAGACGCAAAGTTTGATCATAATTAATACCTTTCTAATGCGTACCTGGCTGTAAGTATTCCAAGTCTATTGCGACAGTTAGATAACATACAATATTTTAACACAGGTTAGATACTGATGATGATTCAAGTAAGATATTAATATTAGTCATTTGTCTCATCAGACGCCAGCACATATATTTACTTAATAATACTATCAATGCCACCATAATGTAAAAAATTAACAAAGATCTTGCCAGTTTATATGTCCAGAGTATATAATAAAAATGCAAGCTGATAACCATATGGTTAATTTGTCCAGCAGAGAAGTCTGCGGGTCATCTGAGTTCAGTGGTGGTCTATTGGCTAAGGGGTATGCATTATCTTTGATGGTGTACAAAAACGATGAAACAGCAATGTGCCAGTTAGTGTACACGTGTCTCTCAGCTTGCACCCTATCTAGATATTAAAAGACGCAGTCCGGGGGACGGTGTCTTTTTTTATATACTTTAAGAAAGCGTATGGATGATTCAATCGTTACATTATAATGAAAAAACAGCTTGGGGATGAAGTTCTAAGGTTAGCGCAGGGGTGAAGGCGATTCGAAGAGCGGGGATTTAACTCTTCTAATCAATCAATCTCAAGCCCACTCAGCTAACTCACACTTAAGAGCCAAGACCGGCCCCAAGCGTTCTTAAGCCTTCAGCCCCCCTCAGCCATTTTTCATCCGTGGTTGTGGCCGCGGCCATAGGGGATTAAGATGCAACAAGCTTCCGGTGGTAATAAGAATTATCCTTAATAGATTACTAGTTAATAAGCCTGGGGAGGGGTTTTATGTCGAAGAGCAATTATGATCTACTGTTGCAGATGGATGAAGTTTTACTGAACAAATCACTGGCCGCCCTGTATTACTCCGGTTTCATGGCCCTGAAGGGAGAATACAGTTTTGTAGAAGGCATTCCCGAAAGCCTGCATGATTTCACCAAATTTTCTTATAAAATCCGCATGAAAAATGAACCTCTGATTGACTTGAGAGGAAGAGACCAGGTTTATATCAAGTTTGTGGTGGAGTTGAAACTTGTTGTTCTGACCGGGATCGTATTGGAATTTGATGCCTCTTTCCATGTTGACACCAAAATTGTATTTGATGCGGTTAACAAAAAAATGATCTTCGATTTGAGCAATGCTCAGATTACCAACCTATACATCAATGATACCTATCGCTTTCACAAAAAATTCATAGATAATATCAATGAAGTGCTGGCAGTCTTATTATCAGCCTATCTGACCGAAGATCGCCAAACCATTGAAATCCCCCTGATTCTTCAACAGTTGGAACTTCCCATGATGCCGGCCGGAAATGCTTACGAATTGCCGGTCAGAATGGGAGATGTTTTAATCTATAATAACCGCCTGCTGATTATGGGAATCAACTTCTTTACCGAAGCTGCCGAGGACATAAGTGTTATGCAGGATATGAGCGGCGGCAGTGAGTTATACATCAACTTGAAAGAGAAGACATTGAAAGAGGTTTTTGATTTCTGGTGGGATAACACCGAATATGAGAAATGCGAAGACTTTTCCGGAAGTTTTCCCATCAACAGCGATTCCTGGTGGGAAAAGGGCAGCGATATTTTGACCCGGCTGCTTACCCTCGGATTTATCGAAACTAAAACCAGTTACGATAATCTGCTATGTAATTACGATGGTCTGGTTAAAGTGATGGAAAAGCCTGACTTCGAGTTTGGTGAGGGGAATAAAGTGCTCATTAATTCGCTGAAGATCCAGGCTCAGGTCAAGGCATCTTTCATTGCGGAGTTGATCAAGGACATCAAATTGGATACCAGTTCCTTTATACCTGACCGAATTACTCCCTGGGAGGATGATAAGCTCTTAAAACACCGACAGGAGACTAAAGAGATATTAAATCTGGAGCAGGAGTTCGAGCTTTCCGTATCCGGGGCAGAGGGAATAATCAAGCTTAATGAGAACAGCAATCTGGTGATAGAGATTGTTAAAGCGGATATTCATATTGAAATGGGGGACAAGTGGTACCATAATCTGTCTGAAAAGGCAGTTAATTACATAATTGACCTGATTGAGAAGAAAGTCCTGGAGAAAATACCGGATTTGGTGATTTCACCGAACCTGATTTTATCCCGGCAGGAAATAGCAGGTTATACCATGCAGGTATCCACCCATTACATCTCTTTTGATAATGATGAACTGGTCCTGACTTTAAATATAGGTATAAACGAACTGATGAGCAAAGCGGTAACGGTTCCTATGTATATTGCCAACAAACGCACTAAAAAGATCCATAACTTTGACTGCCCATCTATTGAAGATATCGAGATGGAAAACAGACTCGGATTTTATGTGCTTTATGAAGCACTGAAAGAGGGTTATTCGGCCTGCCAGGCGTGCATCGGCGCCAGCAAGCTGCTTTAAGGGGAGGAGATGAGAACATGAAATCAGCCGGTTACGACATAGTAGTCTTATTGAACGAGAAATTTTTGAATCAGGTCACCGGGGCTTTGTTCTACAACGGTTTTCTAAGAATCAATGGCTCTGTAAAATTATATGAAGAGCTGGATC
>CAZBKS010000428.1:0-2711 GCA_964492475.1 uncultured Syntrophomonas sp.
GGCAGTTAAGCAGCTCCTCAACCCTGATGGCAACCTGGCCAGAATCGTGGAGTCTTTGCTTAATAACATCAGCCTTTTGGAAAAACAGGCCGAGACCACAACAATGACGGCCAATATTCCTGAAAAAGAAGCGCCTTCCGGGCAGATTTTGGATAACCCTGGAGCAACAGCAACCAGAACTGGAATCGCAGAGTCATGGCCTAAAAACATTGGGATTTTCGATAAATCAGCAGCCTCCACACCAGTGACTGCCGGTATTCCTGAAAAAAGAATAGAAGTTACTCCCGGGCAAGTCCGAGATAATACTGTAGCAACAGCCGGATCCGATGCTGATATTAATAGAACGACCTGGTCCAGCAGCGGACCAGAATCGACGGTAAAGCCAAACAGCACATTAATTTCGGGAAGAAATATTGGCTTTGCTTCAGATCAGGATTTTGGTCTGGAACTCCCAGGGCTGCAAGGTTTTTCAACAGGTACTGCCGTGGCTGAGCCGGCAGCAGGGGAAAGCAAATTGGATCTGATAATCAGCGGATGGCAGGCAGCCCCAATATCTGATGCCAGTGAATTTAATAGTTTAGATTTGATAAAGCAGCTGCCATTATTAAAACAATTGCTGGAGGAAGTCATTGTCAGGATTCCGGGAGGCAGCGAGGAGATCCCGCAAAAACTGGAACAGGTACTGCAATCGGGCAGAGATATCGTAAGAGGGATTGTGCTTCTCGAAGAATTAGTCAAGAAGGAAGCTGAAATTCAAAGCAAAACCTTAATAAGCGAGTTTCTAAGCCGGCTGGAAACCCTGGAAAGGGAACTGAGCGGCCCCAGAATATACAATTATAGTAATAGGGGATTAACAGACCACCATTCCAACAGTGGTTACTATTTTTCGGTTCCGGTACAGATAGATAATCAAACCCATCTGTGTGAGCTTCGCTTGAATAAAGAGACGGGCAAACAGAGCCTTAAGGACCAGGAAAATATCAAACTGGTAATAGCTCTGGAAACCGGGAGCATGGGCAGGGTGTTATTCCATATGAATTGGCACCGCCAGGGAAGTCTTGATCTGCAGGGAGTAGTAGAGAAACCAGCGGTACAAAGGCACTTGGAATCGAGTCTGAATGTTCTCGTAAAGCAGCTTAATAATCTTGGCTATACGGTCAATAGCAGAGGCATAAAAGTAGCTGAGAATTCCGATGAAACCGCAATACTCAAGAATACCCTGCTAAATAATACTGATAATGATAAAATGAAGCCTTTCGCTATTAACATCATCATTTAAGGGTGGATATACTCATGAAAGAGAGCAAATTGGATAAAGCAGTAGCACTTAGCTATGACCCTGATAAAAGTGCCGCGCCGGCAGTAGTCGCAAAAGGAAGGGGCTTTATTGCTGAACGAATAAAAACTTTAGCTGAAGAATATGATATTCCCTTGCAGCAGGACCAAGCTCTGGCCGACTACCTTATGACCCTGGACCTCTACGAGGAAATACCGCCGCAATTGTATCAGGTCGTTGCTGAAATACTGGCTTTTGTTTATAGTATGGATAAAAAATATTGACCGGGGTAGGTTATGAAAAAACAATTGGGAAAGCACGGCGAGGAGCGGGCCGCTCGTTACCTGCAGAAGAAGGGATATAAAATTATTAAAACTAATTATTATACCCGCTATGGTGAACTGGATATTGTATGCGAGAAAAAAGGGGAAATTATATTTGTAGAGGTTAAGACCAGAAGAACCACCACCTATGGAACTCCAGAGGAATCAATAACTTACCAAAAAATGCAGCATATCAAAAAAGCCGCTCTAATTTATTTGAATGAATGGAAGCAGCCCTTTAAAGGCATCAGATTTGATGTGATAACTATTTTAATTGGCGATAAGGAGAAAGAAACTATTAATCATATAGAAGATGCTTTTTAAGGAACGATAAGAATTTCGTTATAAACAATCGCAGGAAAAGGGGCGCTGCTATAGAATTTATAAATAACATCTTCTTTCGCAAAGCTGGCAAATACCAGAGAGATTATTTTAGTAGAGCCGTATGAGGAGGCGAACCTGATGATGAATATTGGCCCTTGGGAAATTGTATTTATCCTATTGCTCATAGGTCTTCTGGTCTTACCTTTGATTGTGGTGCTAAAGATGCTTTCCATGGAAAAAAGGATGACTATTATCGAAGAACAAATGAAAAAACCGGAGGATTATGATCCGGACCTGCTCTAGTAAGCATTAGCTGGTCAGCTCCAGTTTATCCAGGTATTCCCTGGAACCTATTAAAACCAGAGTATCTCCTTCATGGATAATAGTATTGCCGCGAACATTGATCATAAATTCAGAATCTCGAATGATGGCAATAATGGTCATTTTATCCTGATTGCCCAGCAGGGTTACAATGTCCTTTCCTATGATGGAAGATCCTGGAATCACACTAAATTCTTCAATATTGATGTGCGTATTTTTTGAGGTGTAAAGCGTATCAATAAGACCAACCGTAAGTGGTTTTACCATAGCCATAGCCATTTGCGAGCCGGCTATGAGAGTCGGCGCAATCACCTTGTCAGCACCAGCCCGGCGCAATTTCTTCATGCTTTCCGGATTTTCTGCTCTAGATACGATTTTTATCTGAGGATTTACAGATCGGGCGGTCAGGGTTATAAACAAATTATGGGCATCATCTGGTAAGGCACATACAATTCCCGCTGCCTGCT
>CAZBKS010000429.1:0-2702 GCA_964492475.1 uncultured Syntrophomonas sp.
ATAAATACCAAATACAACTCAATAACCTATTTATATAGGAATACTGCTAATAACGAAGCCCTGGAAATAACTGTCGCTCTGGTAAATTATGCTGGTATTACGCCCCAGTCTCTTTCGGATACAGCAGGATCAGGCGGCGGCACTGATCAGGAGTACCTGCGTTCAAAGGCTGCTTTGCTGAATTCCACTAATACCAGCATTTCTTATCAAGGCCGTTCTTTCGAAGTTAACCTTAAGGCAGTCATGCCCCTGGAAAAGCTGCAAGAACTAGCTGATTCTATTAAATTCGAGGAGGGATTGCCCGATGAACCTATCGATTAATAAACCTAGCGGTATAGTCTATTATCTGATCCTTGCCAGCATCCTGATGGTCTTATCGCTATATGCCTCTGCTGACCCGGCCCAGGCTGCTGAAGATAATACGGCTCCCCATGTGCCGGTTGTCGTAGTCAGCGCCACTGGTACTGTTAATGTTGTTCCAGACCAGGCTCTAATTTCCATGGCGATTCTGAAAACCGACCCCAATCTGAATCAGGCCCTGGAATCCAACAACTATACTACAGAAAAGGTAATAGCAGCACTGCAAAATGCAGGTATAAGCAGGGATGATATTAAAACTTCCAATTTCAGTGTTTATCCGGAATATGATTATTCAGAGACCGGCCAGAACAAGATTATATCCTATCAGGTGCGAAATGAGATATCGGTCCTGGTTCGGGATCTTAATAAAGTGGGTAGTATTTTAAATACTGCTATCAGCAGCGGAGCAAATACCCTGAATTATGTTAATTTCCAAAAGGCAGATACCTCGGCGGCTGAGAATCAGGCCCTGATTCAAGCTGTCAAAAGAGCCCGGGAAAAAGCAGTGATCTTATCCAATGCTGCAGGCATGAATCTGGGCCGGTTAGTAAGTGTTACCGAAGGATATGGTCAGCCGGTAGTCTATGCTAATATGGTATATGCTGAAGATGTTAAAGGCCTGGGAGGGGCCGCAGTACCAATCAACCCGGGTGAACTGCAGATAAGCGCCAGTGTCACAATAATATATGAAATGAACTAACAGCAACTGGATGGATATTTTGGAAATACTGGAGCAGGAATGAATTGATTTGTTAAACCCCAAAAGGCCCGCTGTACAAAATATACAGCGGGCCTTTTTTAACGAATCATAATATCGCTTGCCTGTCTAAGCAAGGATGTTAAGGAGATTAACAGCAATCACATGGCTAAGATGCGTTCTGGTTCTCCTCGTAATGAGAAAACTGCATGGAAAAGCCGGCTCTTCCTTGAGTAAGTGACCTCAATACGGTTGAATATCCGAATAACTCGGCTAATGGAACATAGCCCTTGATTATCTGGGTATTGTTTTCCATGTCCATGGAATCCAGCCGACCTCTTCTATTGCTGATATTGTTTATAATATTGCCGGTAAATTCTTCCGGGGAAGTAATTTCAAGGCACATAATCGGTTCCAGCAGTTTGGGTTTGGCCTTTTTCATGCACTCCTTAACCGCGATCATGGCAGCAGTTCTAAAAGCCATTTCTGATGAATCCACTTCATGGTAGGAACCATCCAGTAAAACAGCCTTAACATTTACTACTGGATAACCTTCCAGAACTCCCTCCTGCAAAGCCTGCTTGACACCGGCCTCAACCGCTGGTATATACTCCCGGGGAATCGAGCCGCCGACGATTTTGCTTTCAAAAACATATAGTTCTTCGGTAGGTTCAAGGCTTATAACCACGTGGGCATACTGCCCTTTACCGCCCGTCTGCTTAACATAACGGGTGACATGCTGGGCGGAGCCGGAAATGGTTTCTTTATATGCCACCTGCGGCCGGCCAGTATTAAACTCAACCCCAAATTCCCGGGTTAATCTCTCCGTAATAATCTCCAGGTGCAGTTCGCCCATGCCTTCAATCAGCATTTGTCCCGTCTCATTGTTATGGGTAACCTTAAAGGTTGGGTCCTCGGCAGATATCCTGGCCAGAGCTTCACCTATCCTGGCCTGATCAGCCTGGGTCTTGGGTTCTATAGCAACCTGAATAACCGGATCCGGAAATTCAATTGCTTCCAATAAAATCGGTTTTCGTTCATCACAGATGGTATCGCCGGTATTAACATCTTTTAAACCTATAACCGCGGCAATATCCCCGGCCTTTACTTCTTCTATTTCTTCCCGGTGGTTGGCGTGCATTTTAACCAGCCGCCCCACCCGTTCTTTTTTGCCAGTAGTACTGTTATATACATAGCTGCCGGCTTTCAGTTGGCCTGAATATATCCTGGCAAAAGCCAGCTTCCCAACGTGACGATCACTGACGATCTTGAACACCAGGGCGGAAAACTGCTCATCAACATCGGGTAATATTTCGATTTCTTCATCAGTATCCACCAACGTAGCCACAGCTTTCTGCACGTCAATGGGCGATGGGAGGTAGCTTACAATAGAATCAAGCAAGAGCTGTACTCCTATATTTTTGTAAGCGCTGCCGCACACTACCGGTACTATATTGTTTTCAATAGTGTTTTTTCTAATAGCCGCCATTAATGTTTCTGCAGATATTTCTTTATCCTCATAATACTGGTTAAGAATTTCTTCATCGTTTTCGGCTAGAGTCTCGACTAAAGCTGTCCTCCAAGTCTCAGATTCATCGTGATAAGCATCCGGAATGACAGTTTGAGTAACCTCATTGCCAAGTCT
>CAZBKS010000430.1:0-2698 GCA_964492475.1 uncultured Syntrophomonas sp.
GGAGTAACCACAGATGCTGGATCTGAAAAGGTATCTTCCCGGTTTAAAGAGTATATGCAGCAGCTGGAACAGACCATGGAGTCTCTTTTTCCAGGTGATCTGTACAGCGAAGCCGGGGTTGAGCAGATCTTACAGCGTCTTTTCGAACTGCTTCCCCACCGGAAGATGTATTCGGTTAAAGACGAGACATTTAAGGAAATGCTGCTCAGATTTCCACCGGTAAATGTTATGATACCAGCCGGATGCCAGAGCACCCGGGACCTAATCCGGCAAATGAATATAAGAGATGCAGTGAGTTTGGCCAACTTGATCGAGACCCGAAAATACGCAGACCGGGCTCTCTTATGGATATTGGACAACCTGCGCCCGGAGGGCCTGGAAGAAGTAGATATTCAGTATATTGTACTGGAGCCAAGATTCGGCCAGATTGCCAGGCTGGGCAATATTTCCAACCTAAATAAGCTTACCTCCAGAATAGTGACCACTCCCTTTAATAAAGGTATGGGGGGTGAATTCCCCAGACTCCGATTCTGTTTGTTCATAGCCCGGCATATTACCATAGCCGAAAACTATGCTCAGCTGTGGAGAAACTTTGCCCGAGAGCGAAAGAATCTGGGAACCAAGATACGTAATTCCCTGATTGGCCGCTACGAAACTACCGCTTTTTCAGCCCACAATATATTTGAGAACTTGCATCATCGCACGCTGGTACGCAACTTCAGGGGTCTGGCAGAAAAGCTCCAGCAGGAAGGCCTGGCTGAAGAAGCTGAAATCATACGTATAATGTGTGATAGTTATGGGCTAAGTCAGGTGCTTGATGACGGCACTTTCTTGCCTTTATCCGCCTGGAGCTGGTCCAGCTACAACTACAAAGGAGGAAAGGGAGTTCCTACTCCTCTATCCAGTCATGTGGAAGAAAAATGGTTTAACCAGGATTTGCTGGAAGACATTTACAGAGAACTGGGATACGATATCTCAGACATTGAATCAGGGGTGGTACAGCTCATTGGCGAAGGAAGAGCAAGTGAAAATGTTCTGGATTCACTGCTGGGTATCAGATACAAAGATGTAACAGTGGTGGCTCAGGAGGCAATTGCCTATCCTCCCGCTAAAGCCCTGGTAAGATATCCTGGAAATCCGATACTAAATCCCATCAAAGATCATTACTGGGAAAGTAAATATGTGCTGAATGCTGCAGCATTGAGGCTTGATGACCGGGTATATATATTGTACCGGGCTTATGGAGATGACGAAGTCTCCCGTATCGGCCTGGCAGTCAGCGATGGCTTCAGAATTCTGGAAAGGCTGCCGGATCCGATATTTATTCCCGAAAATGCCAAAGAGAAGAGGGGCTGTGAAGATCCTCGAGCCGTTATTATAGATGATGAAATTTACATGATGTACACAGCTTATGATGGGGTTATAGCCCAAATTTCCGCTGCTTCCATAAAGGTAGCAGACTTTCTGGAACGCAGGTTTGATAAATGGATGAGAAAGGGTCTGGCCTTTAAAGATGTCTGGAACAAAGATGCCATACTATTTCCAGAAAAAATACAGGGGAAATACGTTATTTACCACCGCATTGAACCCAGTATATGGGTTTCCTATATGGATAAACTGGAATTCCCGGTACCCCGGGAAAAGCACGCTATAATCATGGGACCCCGTTCCGGGCGAATGTGGGATTCCTTGAAAATCGGTTCCGGTACCCAACCCATAAAGACTCGTTACGGCTGGTTAATGATTTATCATGGAGTAGACCGGCAAATGGTCTACCGCCTGGGAGTAATTCTGGTAGATATAAATAACCCCGAACTTCTTATTTACCGTTCTCCCAACAGTATACTGCAGCCGGAAGAAGATTACGAAGTTGGTTGTGGAACCGGCGCGTGGGTACCCAACGTAGTATTCACCTGTGGGGCGGTGGGAGCTTCCAACCAGGAAATCCTGGAAGATAATGACGAAATACTGGTCTATTATGGCGCGGCAGACACCCATATCGGGGTAGCCACCGCCACCCTGGCCGATCTTATTCCTGAACAATACCGCAAATAAGAAGCAAGGGGACGTTCTTTTTGCTTCCCTCTTGTTTCAATGATTAGAGGGAAGCAAAAAGAACGTCCCCTTGCTTCTTCATCTATGGCAATATCTATTTTTATCAATCTCTAACAGCTCTTCTGCTATATTATGATAAAGCTCCGCCACACTAGCCCAGGTCAGAGTACTACCCAGCTCGGCCGCTCTGAATTCCAATTCCTGCTTGAGGCCAGGATTTCTTAAAACCAGGTCCACCAGTTCTGCCAGTGCTTCGGAAGTAGCTTCCCTGGATATCATTCCCCGACCCTGGGCCAGGATTTCCCTCGCATACTCGTAGGGAGTAGAGACTATGGCCCGGCCACAACCTACTGCAAAAGCTAAGGTACCGGATACCGCCTGGTCAAGGTTGGGATAGGGACTTAGATATACATCAGTCATATATAAATAGTCACCCAATTGGTCATCATCGAGAAAACGATTATCAAACAGCACGTGTTTCTCCAGATCCAAATCCCGAACCATCTGCATGATGCTTTCTCTATACCGTTCCCCTTCATTTCTCAACAAGTTGGGGTGGGTGGCACCGGCAATAATATACAACAGCCGGGGGTGCTCTCCAACCAGCCTGGCCAGAGCTTTAATTCCGATTTCCAGCCCTTTA
>CAZBKS010000431.1:0-2696 GCA_964492475.1 uncultured Syntrophomonas sp.
AAAGACGCCGGCGGTGTTGGTCTAAGGGTGAGGGTTACTTCCACGATGATGCCGAAAACGCCTTCGGTAGAGATATAATAGGCAAATTCCTGGTCAGCCGGAGTTAGCGTTTTGGATTCACCCGAGGCGGTCACCACGGTCATGGACTGGATTTGTTTTGACAGGTGGCCATAGCGGAAACTGTTGATACTGTAGCCGCCGGTTGCAATCCATCCCGCCACTGTGGAAAATTTGCTTGATGGATAAGTCATCAGGGACAGACCCTGCTTTTTGGCCACGATGTCTATATCGCTCCAGCGCGCACCCGCTTCAACCCGGGCGGTCTTTTGTTCCGGGTTGATTTCAATGATTTTTCTGAAAGGGGACAGATCAACTACGATCCCGGCCTTGGTGGGGATGACGCCGCCAAAGCCCCATGAAGCGGCTCCGCGTGGAATAACCGGGATTTTCTTCTCATTGGCAAAGGCTAAAACCTTTTGTATTTCTGCGACGTTTTTTGGCTGCACCACGAAGGATGGCTGCGTTTTAAATAACAGTTTGGTCATAAAAGAGGGTACGTCGCCGATGTCATGGCTGTACATCTCTTTCTCTTCCGGTTTGTCGATAACTTTTATATCGCCTGCAATTCTTCTAAATTCTTCTATTATTTTCATATTGTCCCCATTTCCCACGCTGGCCTCACCTGTCCTTAGTGCTAGTACTCTGTTAACCCTAATTGTGTATATTATTCATCGAGTAAAATTCATGTATGACAAGGCGGAGGATTGAGCAATACCGGGTGTATTATGATTGACGACAACACAGTCATATGTGAATTTGACCGATGAGAAGATATACAATTACGGTTAACAGAGTACTAGATATTATATTCCATAAAAGGCAAAAAAAAACGCCATAAGTATAGTTTAAGCATGATCACTGCTACAACCTAACTTACGGACGCCTTTGCCCATAAAATATTCATTTAATCCAGGTCAATTGATCAATCTAGCTTTCGACTTTTCTATTTTACATGCATAACATTGTTAATACAATAGGTAACATGAAGAAATATTGTATACTTTTTTGTGGGATGCCATGCTGCAAAGTACCTGTAACAGGATTTTGCCGCCATGCTGGACCTATGCAACAAACTCTTTTTAATGTCTCCAGAAAAGCTTCTTCCTCCAGATCGCAGATGACCATGATATAGGGCTGAACAACATTTACATTCTCCTGGTTTCTCTTGAGGGTAATGTCATAATGTGCCACCATAAGAGTACATGGTTTCCCCTGAAATTAAACCGGCCCAAATGGTTAGGGACTGACCAACGGATATGCTCCCTATACTGATAGTAATTTATTTAATAACTTGTCTAGCTTAGGGGGAGCATATCAGATGGTATTTTTGCTGAATTTTTCCATAGTATGGAATACTTCGGGATAATGAGTTAGAATAAGGTTCAAACCCACTAATGAGCATAACATAGATTAACCAGCATCCAGCAGCATATGTAGGCATCAGGACATCAAAAAACATAAACAGGAGGAATACAGAATGGCTAAACCTTCTTTTGAGGAATTCACGGACATGCTGGATAGAGCAGTAAATCGCATCCCGCCCCGGTTTTGCAGGGAATTGACCGGCGGCTTTAATGTACAGAAAAAGAAACAACGAGACGGTGACTATTATATACTCGGCGAGTATGTTGAGGGCGACCATCTGGGTAGTTTCATCGTGTTTTATTATGGTTCCTTCGCAGAAGTGCTGGAGTCTGAGCCCCGGGAAGCCTGGGAAGCAGAGATTATGGATACCGTGCTACACGAAATGCAACATCACCTTGAAGCTCAAGCAGGATTAGACGATTTAGCCCGTCAGGAAATAGAGGAATTAGCAAAAGCCCTGCGCCAGGAATAATTCATTGGAAAAAGTACCAGCTATTAGAATTCAAAATAATTGGAAATGCATCCTGTGCGGACGAACGTAAAGCCTTTCACTTCGCCAAATTGCGGTCATTACTGGATAAATAAGGATAGGGTTAAAAAGTTCTTATCCGGTTACACAGTAGAACCGTCCAACCCAAACTAGAATCAAGAACTGCCCGATAAATCATTGCCATCTAAACCGGAATGGCAAACCTGGGTAGTTTGGCGACGACTTTAAAATTATGGCGACGATTTGGCGATGTGGGGCTTAAAATGATCTTTTTACATAAAAGTAAAAACCCGCAATCGCTTGCAGGTTGGGATTTCAAGTGGAGCCGATGGGCGCGATTTGAACCGCCGACCTGCTGATTACGAATTAACGGGACCCGCAAGATCGGGGTACATTGCCGTCCAACCAAGTCCTATATTTAGGCATTTGTTATTTTATTCCATCGTTGAAAAGTAGCCTTCGGATGACCTCATGCCACCCATCTGCCACCCAAAATTTGTCCGTATTTCTATTTTGAAATTTCATGCCTGAATCAAAATGATCTTTAAAGGAAACTACTCATTTGCTTACAGCTTCTTAGGTATATATCTCTGCTATAAATTTAATGTTTCATTAGGAAGCAACCTTTGTAACGGTTCTTTAATTTCTGCCAGATTACGAGATACTACATTCCACACTATTTTTAGATCAACTCCCATATAATCATGGATCAATACATCCCGCATGCCTGCCATTTCCTTCCATGGGATTTCAGGATGTTGCTCACGCAATCCAGGGGAGA
>CAZBKS010000432.1:0-2686 GCA_964492475.1 uncultured Syntrophomonas sp.
AGCCTCCCAGCCTTTTTTAAAAACCTTATTCATATTCCATATATAAAAGAACCTGAGACCAGAAAAGCAAAAAAAGCCGATACCGGCTTATGGTATTTCCGTTATTTTAATTTATCAAACTAAACCCTCAAGCTTGATTATCAACACTCAATATACTGCTTCTAAGCTTTTGGCAGTCTCCAATAGTGAAGTCTTCCTGTGCAGGTACTGCAATAAATATTTTTCCTGCACCATCATAATATGCATCTCCTGTTTTAATTTCTTTGAAAATACCATACGATTTCAATACAAATTCACTTACCCTTTCCCCAAATAAGATGACGATGTGTGGATCTAATATTTCCAGTTCTTCCAGCAAAAAAGGCAAGCAGTGTATTATACTGTCATCAGCCGGCCTGATGGGAATACCCTCACAAGGTTTACCTGAAAGCAAACACTTGTAGTCGCGGTCAATAAGTTTATTATTTTCCAGGTAACAGGATGTATTGCTGCGTATGGCACAAGCTTTAGGCTGACATCGCACCATGAAGGTATGGTATATTTTGCTGGTATTAAATTCACTTTTTAGCATCTCTCGCAGCTCCAGCAGTTTATCTGCGTTCGGGGCAGCGTTAATGTCATTTTCGAAAACCAATATTATATCCGGTTCCAGATCGCCTTTACCCATGGAAGGTTTGCGAATGCAACTCAATAATGACTTGCAGCGTTTACACTGGGCGATCCTGTCTTCCATTTCAATTATGAAACGAATATTCTGTTCTCGCCGCCCGTCTGCAGCCATTTCATACATCTCCCTTCATAAAGCAATAACTTTAAAAGAGTTTAATAAACACCTATTGCTGTTTTTCCTCTAATTTATATAAATATTCCCGGGTTCGGCTGTTTAATCCCCAGGTGGAATCAGCCAGTTTTACGCTAAGATATTTCCGCATATTAACATCCAGGTCAGGATTAGCATGATCCAGCAATAAATACAGAGATCTAAGTATGTCCACCATATTTAAGAATAGTCTTTCTACTGGAACGTTCTTCATCAGTTTATCGTTCTTCCCATAATGATAAACCATCCTTTTAATAACCCACAGCATTTCAGCATTTGACCACTCATCTTTTTCAATTATTTCATCCAAAAGTTTATCCGGTCCCATGCTGAATTCCTTATTTTCTATTTCTGTCCATTCCTGGCTTCCAAAGACCGTATTATCTATACCTAGCAGTTCCTCGGCCAGATTTCTTTCTTTCACGTTCTTCCTCCTACAGCTTTTATCTTACAATTCTTCGCGCACCCACATAAGAACTGGAATAGTAACTTTCGGACAGCGATGTGTATATAACCCCTCCGCTGCGCGGTGAACTTGAATGAATAAATCGATTATCACCGGCATAAATACCTGAATGGTCAATACCTCCGCCATTGCAGGCAAAGCAGACAATATCTCCTACCATAAGGTCGGCCTTGCTGACCGCTGTTCCCTGCTGGTACTGTGCTGCAGCGGTTCTGGAAAGCTGGTATCCACACTGTTTAAACACATATTGAACAAATCCGGAACAATCAAACCCGGCCGGAGATGTTCCTCCATAAGCATAAGGCACTCCCAGGTATTGCTTGGCAATGTCCAGTATTCTCTGGCCATCGGCAGTTGAGCCTGAGCGGGATACTTCGACCGTTGTATTGGCCGCAGTTGTATTAGCTGCCAGAGCCAGTTTTTGTCCGGGATAAATGGTGTCGCTGCTCAACCCGTTAATGCTCATTAACTGGCTGGCGCTCATGGAATACTTCTGGGCTATCCCCCCCAGACAATCTCCACTCTGCACAATATAACATGACTCCGCTGCTGTTCCAGTTGCAACTGGTGCTGCCGGCGCTGTGCTTACGATGGTTTTCACCTGAAGCTTCTGGCCAACCTGCAGTAAATCACTGCTTAAATTGTTGAGCTGTTTTAGCGTCTCTACACTCATTCCATGCCGTTGGGCTATCAAACTCAGACAGTCTCCGGATTGGACTATGTAAAAACTACTATTCGATTGATTAACTGTTGTACTTTGAGTCGGCCCGACACTGGCCTGTAGTATTAGTTTATCACCTATATTCAATTTATCTGACTGGAGATGATTTAACTCCATTAGCTTACTGACCGACATCCCATGTTCGCTTGCTATTTTCCAGAGCGAATCACCTGATTTGACCGTATAAGTCGTTTCGGTGGCCATGGTGCTTGTACTACCAAGCAAGACGAAGATAAGCAGCAGCAGAAAAATTTCGCTAAACTTCTTCACTTTTTACCTATCCTTTCCAAAACTTTTCCATTTATGTGAATGATTCTACAAGGATAGGTCTCTTTCCTGCTTGATCTATTTTTTTCTATTCATTTTTTACTTTTTTCGATTAATATATCCTTTTAGCCGATTTACCATTTCCAAGCTTGCTCCACATGATCCAAGTTCATGGGAGCGCGATTTTCCAGCACCACCATGAAAATCGGAACCTCCGGTAACCAGCAGATTCCTTGCCCTGCATAGTTCCAGATATTTACTTATCATACTTCGATCGTGCTCCGGGTAATAAACTTCCAGACCTTCTACACCCATTTCGATGATCAAATTAACCATTTTATCATTCTTTAGCAGCCCGGGATGAGCCAGGATAGATACCCCTCCGCTTTCTCTAATCAATTTTATGGCTGTA
>CAZBKS010000433.1:0-2685 GCA_964492475.1 uncultured Syntrophomonas sp.
TGCATCAGCTATATACTTTGATAGCCTCAATTTATCCTTCCCACCACTGTATGCTTATATGTAGCACAAGTAATTATATCTCACGAAATATGTGTCCATGTCGATATAATAAAAGTTTAGTCTAAATGGAAAATAAAAAACAGTCATTGTTCATGTCAAAACATCTTTTTCTTCATTTTTTCCATATTCTTAGCCAATAAAACCATAATTCAAATTATAATAAGGCTGCTGCCTTAGGAGTCCCAGGGTGTTGAAAAAGGCCACCCTGCCAGAGCGAGCAAAAAAGGTTAAGCGCAAGGCAACTCGGAAAGCCCGTGATTGAGGCTGCTCAATGTATGGGGACACACCTTTCCTTCGGGTAAGGAATGTCCCCATATAGAGTACGTCGATTGAACGGGCTTTCCGAGTTAACGCATTTATTAGCCTTTTTTAACGGTCTGAGGCTGCTCCATGAAGGAGCAGCCTTTCTTGAGGTCAGCCTATTTGTTCCTTGGTGTATAGTGGGTGTGAAGCAGTTCATGGGATTTGTGTCCCAAGGGCTCATGTAAAAAGTCTTCATATATTTTCTTGACTTCCGGGTTATCATGAGACTTCCTCAGCTCACAGGCTTCATCTTCAACATATATAGCTTCAATTCTCTCACACTTCTTAGCTATCGTAGAAGGAATAGGCTGACCGCCACCGCCGATACAACCACCGGGACAGCACATGACTTCGATAAAGGTATAGGGAGAAGTGCCTGCCTTAATTTCATCCATGATCTTGCGTGCACATCCCAGAGAGTTGGCAACAGCTACTTTGATCTTGGTTCCATCCAGATCGACTTCAGCCTCTTTCATACCCTCAAAACCGCGTACTCCTTTGAAATTAACATCTTCCAGAGTCTTGCCGGTAACTACTTCATAAACAGTTCTTAAGGCAGCTTCCATAACACCGCCAGAGGCACCAAATATTACCGCAGCACCAGTATAAGCACCCAGCAGGGAATCAAATGGAGATGGTGCCAGTTTATCCCAATGGGGTCCACCTATCCGGAACAGCTTGCCAATTTCCCGGGTAGTGAGAACCAGATCTACGTCACGATAGCCAGAGGAATTCATTTCCGGGCGGGCGGCTTCATACTTTTTAGCGGTACATGGCATGATAGATACCGAATATATTTTTGCAGGATCCACCCCGGATTTTTCTGCCCAATAGGTTTTAGCCACAGCACCAAACATCTGCTGTGGTGACTTGCAACTGGAAACATGAGCGAGTTGCTCAGGATAGAAGGTCTCAATAAAGTTTATCCACCCGGGACTGCAGGAAGTCAGCATAGGCAGAGTTCCACCTTCTTTAAGTCGTTTTAATAATTCATTTCCTTCTTCCATAATAGTCAGGTCAGCAGTAAAGTTGGTATGGAATACATGATCAAATCCCAGCTGCCTCAGACCGGCAACAAATTTAAGCATATCCAGTGAACCGGTCGCCATTCCTAATTCTTCAGCAATTGCTACACGAACTGCCGGAGCGATCTGGGTTATCACAATCTTATCAGGATCTGCTACTGCAGCTAGAAATTCTTCCATCTGCTCATATTCGGTAATCGCACCCACCGGACAAACCAGGGCACACTGGCCGCAAGTTACACAAGTTGTCTCACTTAAAAGCTTGCCATCAACTGGTCGAGGAATCCCATCTACCACTTCCAAGGCACCTACGGTCTGAATGTCATTGCACATTTCTACACATCTCAAACAAAGAGTACACTTGGAGGGTTCACGGACCACCGCAAAAGTAGATACATCAATAGGAAGCTGCATTGGTTTATTGGTTACATTACGCATAATCAGGGTCTCTGCCAGACTCTGTAATTCACAATTCTGGTTGCGGGCACAGCTCAAACAATCCTGAGGATGAACCTGTAGAATTTTCTTGAGATTTTCCTGCTTGGCTTTTACAACTTCTGGGGTGAATGTTTTCACATTCATGCCCGCAGAGACTTCTGTGGCACAGGAAGTTCTAATCTCCCCATTGATATCAACCACACATACTTTGCAGTTATCTTTTACCTTGAGGTCTGGATGGCTGCATAATGAAGGAATTAAAAACCCGGCCGCGGCACAGGCCTGCATGACAGTCGTGCCTTCTGGAACTGATACGCCAATTCCGTTAACCTGTAAATCTACCATAAAACATTCCCCTTTCCATTATTCATTTTTCATTTATAACCAACCCTGTAACTCTGTAAGACATTCTTGGCTTTAGTGATGGCAATATTTATTAATTCAACCATGCTGTTTATTTGATTTATGTATAAAGCCAAACCACATTTGATTCTTCCCCCGCCTGTTACGAGGAAAATGATGATTAATACTCTTTTAAAAAAGGGCTGCCCTTCTGGACAGCCCCACCTTTTTGGTATAAAAGGTCTTCCCGATCTAGCTAAGATATTTCTATTTTTTTAATGATTGCCATACTACCTCAGCCACATCAAATACTTTAGTCTGTTCTTCTGCTTCAGCAGCTTTTACACCGTCTGAAATCATAGTCAGGCAGAAAGGACAGTTGGTTACAATCATCTCTGGAGCTGGTTCTAATAGCTGATCAGTCCTGGTATCATTGATACGCTTGTAACCCTCTACAGCATCTTCTTCCAGCCACATCCTACCACCGCCGGCTCCACAGCAGAATCCAAAGTTCTTT
>CAZBKS010000434.1:0-2676 GCA_964492475.1 uncultured Syntrophomonas sp.
AGAACTTAGGTAAAATTTATCGTCCTGATACTCTTCCGGTAAGAGCTCTGGACGGAATCACCATATCTATTAAGCAGGGAGAATATGTGGCTATAATGGGACCCTCCGGTTCCGGCAAATCGACTTTCATGAACATTATAGGCTGTTTGGACAAACCTACCTCTGGCTCTTATTGGCTGGATGGCCAAGAAATCAGCCAGGTGACTGCAGATGAGCTGGCTTTTATCCGCAATCAAAAAATCGGATTTGTATTTCAGAATTTCAACCTCCTTCCCCGGATGACAGCTTTACGCAATGTAGAACTGCCTATGCTCTATGCTGGAGTAAATAAACTGAGACGGCGGGAACTAGCCCGGGAAGCCTTAGAGAGAGTTGGTATGCTGGATAGATTGGATCATCGTCCTACTGAACTTTCCGGGGGGCAAAACCAGAGGGTAGCCATTGCCAGAGCCCTGGTAAACCACCCTAAAGTATTACTGGCAGATGAGCCTACCGGCAACCTGGATAGCCGGACCAGCGAGGAAATAATGGACATCTTCGCTAATCTGCACGAAGAAGATACTACCATAGTTTTAGTAACCCATGAGCCCGACATTGCTCAGAACAGCCAAAGAATAATCTATTTTCATGATGGCGCAATCGAAAGGGAAGAACTGGCCTCCTCATCTGAAACAACAATAAGGGAAGGGAGGCAATCTTAATGAATATTAGTGAAAGCATCATGATTGCCCTGGATTCCATCCGCTCCAACTTGTTTCGATCAGTGCTTACTACCCTGGGAATAGTCATTGGTATAGCTGCAGTAATTGCTGTGGTGGCTATCGGCCAGGGGGGACAGGCCACAGTAATGGGTGAAATGGAGAAAATCGGCAGCAATCTATTTGCCGTATATACTGATTGGCGTTCCGACCAGCCTCGTACTGGCAATGAGTTTACCCTTAAGGATATGGAAGCCATCAAAGAACAAATGCCTGAAATCAAGTATATCTCCCCCTCTGCTTATGCTTATGACCAGGTTAGAGGTGGGAAAAATGTAAAATCAGTACAGATCCTGGGAGTTTCGGCTGATTATGCTCCCATGCGCAACCTCACCATGAAAGAAGGTCGCTTCTTCAGCAATGCTGATGAACAGGGCCGACGCCGTTTGGCAGCCATTGACGAAGGCCTGGCTCAGGAGCTTTTCCTTAAAAAGAGTGCTATAGGTGAGCAAATAGTTGTAGCTGGAACTTCACTTACCATCATAGGAGTAGTGAAACAAGAAGGTTCCATTTTTAATATGGGAAGTACCCAGTATGTTTATATGCCGGCCCAGGTATGGATGGATATCTTCCCCTGGAGTTATATCAGTGAAATGGAAGGTACTACCTATAATCAGGAAGATGTACAGGCAACTACCGAAAAGGTGGTTAAATTCCTGGAACGGCGTCACCAGGGGGTGGACTATATGTCACAGACCCTGGACCAGCAGATGGAAATGGTAGGTAACATTACTGGCATACTGACCCTGATTATCGGTGCTGTGGCCGGTATCTCTTTGCTGGTTGGGGGCATCGGGGTAATGAATATCATGCTGGTATCGGTTACCGAGCGCACCCGGGAAATAGGTCTGCGTATGGCCCTGGGGGCGCGTCGCAAAGACATACTCATCCAATTTCTTATTGAAGCGATAGTGCTGTGTCTAATTGGAGGCATAATCGGCATGATCCTGGGAGTCGGCGGGGCTTTTCTGATAGCTAAACTGGCCAAATGGCCGCCTTTGGTCTCATGGACTACCATGCTTTTAGCTTTCGCCTTTTCGGCTGTTATTGGCATCCTATTCGGGCTGCTGCCGGCCAACAAAGCATCCCTTTTAGATCCCATAGAAGCCTTGCGGAGAGATTAAAGGAGGGTAGTTTTGACATCTATTTTGAGCATGTATACATACTCAAACCCTGCTTAAATCGTATACAAATAGAAAATATATTGATAAAATATACTTTATGTATGTCGGAAGAGGTTCCCGGATGGAACTAATAACTGGAAAATTTTCTGCGTTAGAAGAGATTGCCGAAAGCTTGAGTTAGTGAGGATACAACTTATAGCCGGACAGCCGGAAAATAAATGCTAAGATAGGTAGAGAATTAAAGTTTAAATTAGTGGGGTTGATGAGTGGATTGCCAGGGGCGGATCACTGAGAAAATATCCAAATGATAATCAGGGTCTGCTGAACGACGCTAGAATACACATAAACACCTGGTATGAAGGCGTTTCCCGGGTATAATGGCAGATAGAAAAATAATTTTTATCAAAAACCTTGCACTTGGAGTGTGTTGGTACAAAAGCACGGAACAAAAAAGTACATGGAGCACTCCTCATACAAAACCGAAAATCCGATTGGATCTGGATACCGTAGAAGAAATCATGTAAATTCCTTATATGCAATTCTTAATTGGGTTGCCCTCCTTGGTCAAGGAAGCTCCCTTTTATACAATTCCTCATGACGCAATTCCGGAAAAAGAGGATCGAATCGTGATCTTGCATATGCCGCTGGTCAGCCCCATCGTTTGTGGCAAGCCAGGGCCGATGTGGAGTTTGGAGTCAAACTGGCAATCAGTATCATTGATGGATACAGTTTCATGGAATGTAAGTTTGATGCTTTTAATAAAGGGACAATGATCCAGTTCCGGGAAAACTACC
>CAZBKS010000435.1:0-2676 GCA_964492475.1 uncultured Syntrophomonas sp.
GCTTTCATTCAATATGAAGGCTTGGCAAGCACAGAAGATATTGATACAGCTATGAAGCTGGGGGCTGGCTGGCCAATGGGCCCACTGACCCTGTGTGACCTGGTCGGTGTTGATATCGCCCTGGCAGTATGCGAAACTCTGTTTGCCGAAACTGGTGATCCCAAATACCGTCCGGCTCCTCCTCTGAAACAGCTGGTTCGTGCAGGCTGGTTGGGAATGAAATCCGGCAAAGGGTTCTATGACTACAGTAAGTAGCAAGAGCTTTCACACGCTGATAGTTTTGGGATAACCTGTGAAAGGGGGAAATGTGTTGACATACGAAAACCTGATCATTGAAAAAGAAGACGGTATTGCAACTATGTTTATGAACCGTCCTAAAGCCCTTAACGCCATAAATGCTGATGTCTTAAGAGAAATGGAAAAGGCTATCGATGAATTGGCTGATGATGCTGAAGTTAGGGTCCTGATTATAACCGGCGCTGGTGATAAATCTTTCGTAGCCGGTGCTGACATAGTATGGATGTATGAAATGGATCACCCTGGCTGCCGGAAGTTTTCAGCATATGGTGAATATGTAATGCGCAAGTTGGAACGTATGGAGAAACCCGTAATAGCTGCCGTCAATGGTTTTGCTCTAGGTGGCGGCTGCGAATTGGCCATGGCATGTGATATCAGGCTGGCTTCAGAAACTGCTGTCTTCGGACAGCCAGAAGTAGGTCTGGGTATTATCCCCGGATTCGGTGGTACTCAGAGACTGCCGCGGCTGGTTGGTGAAGGTCGGGCCAAAGAACTTACTTATACTGCAAATGTCATTAAAGCAGATGAAGCTTATCGCATCGGCTTGGTAAACCATGTCTATCCCGCTGACCAGTTAATGGAAGAAGCCAGGAAACTGGCCAAGAAGATCATCAAGCAGGCTCCGCTGGCAGTAGCATATTCCAAACATGCTATAGGGGTAGGTATGCAATGTGACCTGGATACCGGCATGTCTATAGAGTCTGACATGTTCGGCAACAGCTGTGCAACAAAAGATAAATCGGAAGGTATGGGTGCTTTCATCGAAAAGCGGAAACCCACCTGGAATAATGCATAAACTCTTTAATCCAAGTTAATAATGCCGTGAAAACCAATGCTGTCAGGGTACGGAACAGCCTGAAGCCACTCAAACCTCATGCTGCCTTAGTGACGGACTTTAACAGCAGAGCATTCCAGGCATTTAAGATTTTAATAACAAGAGCGAGCAAAAAAGGTTAAGAGCAAGGCAAGCGAAAAGCCCGTGATTGAGGCGAGTAAGGTGTGGGAACACACCTCACAGAGGAATCTCCCCGTAACAAGTACGCTGATTGAACGGGCTTTCCGAGTTAGCACAACTAATAGCCTTTTTTGACGATCTGAGCAGTTCCTGAAAAGGAACTGCTCTTATCATTTACCTGTAAAAAGCTGGGTTGATCTAATTCCATTCCCGACCCGAACTGTCTTATCCTATCCTTTGCCAACCCATCTTGACTTCTGACACCGCTTTACAGCACCCGGGTTAAACCTTTATATACTTTGCCTCGAGGGGTATCTATAGTTACCAGCATGCCATCCTGCAGGATGGTGCTGGCCCCCACTGCTCCGACAATAACAGGAATTTTGGCATTCAACCCCATTATGGCAGCATTGGAAGTAAGTCCGCCTTCTTCAGCAACCAGGGCCTTTATACGTCCCAAAAGAGGGGCCAGATAGCTGTCGGCATTGGTAGTAATAACTATATCGCCGTCTTCTATTTTGGCCAGATCTGCTTCTGACAGTACTATTTTGGCTCTGCCGCTGGGGGACTGCATCCCGATCCCCATTCCCTGCACCAGGATATCACCCACAATATGAACCTTTAATAAGTTGGTCTCACCGCTTAATCCAGTTGGAACTCCTGCGGTAAGGACTATTAACTCACCCTTATTTATACAGCCTTTTTCCAGGGCGGCGTTTATTGACTCATCCAGCAGAGCGTCGGTTCCTTCAGCATCTTTAATTAAAACCGGATATACACCCCATACCAGGGCCAGTTTTTTTAAAACCGCCTCGTCTGGCGTAGCAGCAACTATTTTAGCTTCCGGGCGATATTTGGCAACCATCCTGGCCGTATATCCGGAACGTGTGGCAGTTAAAATCGCAGAAGCACCTAGATTCATTGCTGTGGCACAGGTAGCATAACTGATGGCATCGGTAACCGTTAGGCTCCCCCGCAGCCGCTTCTGTCTCAGGAGTTCCTGATAGGGCAGTGCTTCCTCCGCTCTCCTGGCTATGCGGGCCATGGTTTCAACTACTTCCACCGGATATTTGCCAGCTGCTGTTTCCCCGGATAGCATAATTGCATCGGCACCGTCAAATATGGCATTAGCCACGTCTGATACTTCGGCCCTGGTGGGCCGGGGGTTTACTATCATGGAATCAAGCATCTGGGTGGCAATTATCACTACTTTACCGGTCTGAGCACATTTCTCAATAATGGCCTTCTGAACCAGAGGCACTTCTTCTACCGGAATCTCAACCCCCAGGTCTCCCCGGGCAACCATTACCCCATCTGCCACTTTGGTAATATCCTCCAGATTGTCTACACCCTCCTGGCTTTCAATTTTGGCAATAATAAATATATTGGCATTATTTTCCTCCAGTATTCGTCGGATTTCAAGT
>CAZBKS010000436.1:0-2673 GCA_964492475.1 uncultured Syntrophomonas sp.
ATATGAAGTCCCGAGGGTTTTTTCCCCATTCCTTACTATTCCTTACCTGTATTCACAAGCAAGCTTAAACTGACAAGAAGCAAAGAAACCCGCTCTATTTCCGCAACATTTATTCCTTTCTGCTCAAAAGCACTTCACCAAAAACTTCCAAAAATCATACGCTATAGAAACCTGGTAACTAAATTGGTCTAGCAAAAAAGGAGTGATTTTTATGGCAATAGTTCGAGTCCCACAAGACCGAGATACGATACAACTCGGCGTTGATGCCGCAAATCCCGGTGACATGGTACTGGTGGATAAAGGAAGTTACAAAGAATCAATAATAGTCAGCCAAAACTCCATCCGAATTGTCGCTAAAGCAAAGTATAGTGTAATCCTTGAGTCCAATACGAGTACTGAGAACGCAATCAAACTTGATAACACGTATAACGTAGAAATCTTTGGTTTTATCATCCAAAATTCCCACAGATCGATATGGGTTTATAGAGGCGGTTATCACCGTATCATCGGGAACATCTTTCAAAACCATAACGCCGACGGTATTATCTTCGAAGATTCTGTCGGCAATTTTATTTATCAGAACACCATTCGTAACAATTTCTCCGTTGGCGTATTACTTGGTTGGTCAAACCCTGGCTCAAAAAGCAACTGGTTAGTTGAAAACGTAATCACTGAGAATGGTGGCCATGGCGTGGAAATTTGGACCGATACTGCAACTGGCAATGCCATTATCCATAACAATATTTTTGAGAACAAAGGTGAAGGCATTTTCGCAAAGGGTCAAAACACGCTGTTATATGGCAACCGGGTTGAACAGAATACCTCCAACGGTGTCAAGTTACTATATGGAAACAACTCCATTGCGCTAAACAACGGCATTAAATTCAACGTTTGCGACGGTATTGACATCTCTAGCGACAAAAATATTGCAATTGCCAACCTGGTGAAGAAAAACCACGGGACCGGTATCACAATCTGTGGCGACGAAAACATCGTGCAGGGAAACATTGTCATTAATAATAAAAGGGGTGATATAGAAAATAATTGCAACAACAACATCTTTGACAACGAAACAGGAAACACCCGTAAGTAAGGCATTATCGACTTCATTGACAATATCTTTGACTTGATGCGGACTAAAAAAATAAAACGATACCCAACATAATTAACTGGGTGTAAAAAAAGACCCCTTTTCTGGGGTCTTTAATTCCATGTTAAACTTTTATTTTTTGCCAGGGCGGCACATGACTCGCCGCCCTCGTGTTTTGCCTGGTGTTGAAATCAGGTCAGTTTCGTTGCTCTATTTCCAAATCGTTTCGAGAGGAATGATTTTCATAAGGCATATCTCATCGCCCATCTTGATACTTCTCAATAGTTCCACATCGACTTCACAACCAAACGCTTCCTTGAAAAGGACCTTGCTGTACCCGGTAGTGCATTGACACCATGCGCACGTGTTCAATTTGTCCACATCGGCCAGCATCGGGCAGGGGCAAAATGGGAACTGCAGATAGAGTTCCCCATCGGTGCAAAACATGCCGGCTGCGTTGGCTTTTTCCATGCCCCCGAATTCCTCCATGTTTGACGATGCTGCAACCAGCTCCTTCACCAGCCCCAGTTTTTCATCCATGCCGTATCCGCATTGACAGTTCATTCTGATCTGCTTAACGGCAGAGCGATCAAAACACTTTTCCAGTCTGGTCATGGTGGACTTTACCCAGGTCGCATCGTCCTCTTCGTGTTCTCCATAGACAATTCTGGTTGCGGTTTCATCGTTGCTTGCTGATTTTATCGCACTAAACAATACCTGCTCTTGGATTTTTCTAATCTCAAACATCATAAAACCTCATTTCTTCAATTTCTCAAGCAAAAATTACATAAAAACAGCACACCAGGATAGTGTGCTTTTGCAACAAGGCATTTTTGCACAACTCATCCACTATCAACCATTATTCAAATGCATGACGAATGAAGGGCTATAGATCATAGCCATAACCGCAGTTATTTGGTTGCATTTGAAAACTAGAGATAGATTGGATCAAGCATGCACTCAATGTCCTTTCGGTATTAAGATGTGTATTTATAGTACCATATTAAGCCATTTTATTGAAGCAGTTCTTGTCATATAGCCCATCTGAGGTTCGTCCAGGATTAGAATAGGCAAGGCGTTAACCAGCGCCAGAACCAGATTAAGATCTCCATATCGTAAACTGGCACTAATAAATGCATCCTTTTGTGCCTGGGGGGAATTTTAAGACTAGCCATTCGTTACCCCCAGGCCTGCCTCCAGTTCATCAATGCTTAGCCATCCATGTTCTCACCCTTCCCTTTCACCTCTGGCAAGTTCAGTAAGCAATTGTAACGTTGCCTGTGTCCTTTCATATTCCTGTATATCCATAACCACATAGCGACCACGCTCGTTATTAGTTAAAAACACAGGTACCTCCGGATATGGTAATATTACCGCCGTTTTCCCCGAGATAACCACCTATCCCTGCACAATGGTTTCCTGAACTTACGGTAAGAATATCTTCATCATCATTGCCAGATAAACTGTCAATAAAAAGATTACTGCCGCCAGGAGCGTGTATCCCTGCTTTTGATGCCTGAATAGTCATAACAGCATAGGATTCTTTCAACTGGTTGCGTTCATAAAGGGATTCCGCCAGGGAG
>CAZBKS010000437.1:0-2651 GCA_964492475.1 uncultured Syntrophomonas sp.
CTTATCAATACTGAGCATTCTTTTGTATATCACCCTGGTTGCTTATCTCAGCCATAGAATGGTTAGTCCGCTTAACTCAGTTTCATTACAGATGAAAAAAATAACTGAGGGGGATTTTGTTTCTCCGGTGAGAGTGGAAGAGTCCGATGAAATTGGAACTCTGGTACGATCATTTAATGAAATGACTGAAAGACTAGCCAGTAAGCAAGAAAAGATAGATGAATATACTCGTTCGCTTACCCAATCCAACCAAGAACTTAACAAAGCCCGTGAAGATGCCGAGGCAGCAAGCAGAGCCAAGAGCGAGTTTCTGGCTCGTATGAGCCATGAAATACGAACCCCGATGAATGCCATAATTGGTATGACTCATCTGCTGCAAAATACCGAATTAACACCAAGACAGGCTGATTACAGCGTGAAAATAAAGAGCTCAGCTGATGCTCTGCTGGTTTTAATAAATGATATTCTTGATTATTCTAAAGCCGAGGCCGGGAAGATTATTTTGGAACAAATTGACTTTAATCTGGACGATACTCTGGATACCCTTTCCAATCTATTCGTAATCTATGCTCAGGAAAAAGGTATAGAACTAATATACTTTATTGATTCTGAAGTTCCCCTGAACCTTATCGGTGATCCGCATCGCTTGAATCAAATTCTAACCAACCTGTTGAGCAATTCCATCAAGTTCACTGAAAGTGGAGAGATAAGCCTTCGAGTTACTTTGGAAGACCAGGATCAGGAGCAGGTCACCCTCAAATTTGCAGTCACTGATACCGGCATCGGTATGCCTGACGATCAAGTGGAAAGACTTTTTGAACCATTTAACCAGGCCGATGAAACCACCACCCGGAAATATGGAGGTACAGGTCTGGGCTTAACCATTTGCAGGCATATAGTGGAGATGATGGGAGGCAAAATCTGGGTGAAAAGCATACCTGATCAAGGCAGCACCTTCTATTTTACGGCCACCTTTGGTTGGGGACAGGAACATAGTAATACAGAACCTCGGACTTTACCAGACCTGAGGGGACTTAAGGTATTGGTAGTGGATGATAACGATTCAGCGCGAGAAGTGATCAGATCCATGATTGCTGCCTTTTATATGGAAGTAAGTACAGCTGCCTCAGGGGAAGAAGCTTTAGAAATATCAAGCAATAGGGCCGGGGAAAATAATCCTTTTGATTTAATTCTAATAGATTGGAAGATGCCGGGATTGGATGGCATTGAAACCGCACATATAATCAAGAATAAACCTGATACCTTTCAGGTGCAAGCAGTTCTCATGATTACCAGTTTTGACCTGGAAGAAGTTAAGCAAAATGCCTGGATTAAAGATATTGATGGGTTCTTGAATAAACCAGTTAATCAATCTTCTCTATTCCAGGCTATCATAAATATTCTGGATCAGGGAGCTAAAGATAATCGTCTGCACCCGCTTAAAGCTCCCAATATAGAAAACGACGATAATATAGCCGGCGCCTGCATACTGCTGGTAGAGGATAATAAAATTAATCAACAGGTAGCCAGAGAGCTGTTAAATCAGGCCCAGGTAAGAGTAGATATAGCAGAAAATGGTTTAGAAGCTATTGCTGCGGTAGAAAAGAAGCTATATGATCTAGTATTAATGGATATTCAAATGCCAGAAATGGATGGTCTGGAAGCAACCAGAAGAATAAGACAGCAGCAGCGTTTTAATGATATGCCAATTATAGCTATGACTGCCCATGCCATGGCTGGAGACCGGGAAAAAAGCCTGGCAGCAGGAATGAACGATCATTTGAGCAAACCAATAGATCCGCTGCGATTGATACAAACTCTAAACCGGTGGATTAAAGCAGGCATCCGACCAGTATTATCTGATTCCAGCCGTGAGCAGCAGGTGGTAGATAAGACCGCAGCGGATTTAAAAACAATAAATACAGCTGAAGGGATAGAGAGGGTAGGTGGAAATGTAAAACTTTTCGCCCAAATCTTAGAAGGTTTTTACCATGACTATAAGAAAGTGCTGCCTGAGCTGGAAAGCAAAGCAGACCGGAAAGAGTATCCCGAATTAAAATTTACAATTCATACTATTAAAGGAATAGCCGGAAATATTGGAGCAGTATCTCTATATAAGGCCGCAACAGATTGGGAAAATAGTCTGGCAGAAAACAGCCCGCCCAATATTGAAAGCTCGGCTTATGAAGCCTTCAAAACTGAATTTACCTTAGTCTTGGACGAACTGCAGCGGCTCTATGCCAATACAGTAACTGAGGAATTGACAGATATTCCTGTTACTACCAGTAAAGCTGCGGTTTTGGAGCTGTACCATATGTTAAACCCATTACTTAAGGCCGGAAATATTAAAGCCGGAGACCTTATCCCTTCGATTCAAGCTATCCTGCTGAGGGCTAATAATAGTAAAACGGTCAAAATGCTTATTGAATATATACAGCAGTTTGATTTTGACGAAGCGTTAGAAACCCTGGAACAGATAATGCAAGAGATGGAGGTCGAATAATATTAAAAGGAGTGCCCATGTGATGAATACAGCAGATGAGCAGCAAATTCTAATTGTGGATGATGAGCATATCAATATCAATATCCTGGCCAGCATACTCAAGAATGATTATAATCTATTATTCGCTAAAAATGGCACCCAGGCACTG
>CAZBKS010000438.1:0-2648 GCA_964492475.1 uncultured Syntrophomonas sp.
TTGACATATAGCCTTCTATAACCCCTAACCACACGATGAATACAATCATAGCCACAATTCCCAGCCATGGGTAACCCGCATAGCTCTTTCCGTAATTGTGTCCCATCACGATAACCGGTATATGCCAGGAACCATGGATGATACCGGTTATGATCAGGGCAGCCCGGTCGGATAAGAGGATGCGCAATTTGGGAAGCAGATATGCTCTCCAGCCCAATTCTTCACCCAGGGTTGGAATAATGTTGATAACCGGGCCAATGATTGTTATCTGTAATATGGTAATCAGCAGCAGATTGTAAGCGGAAAGCTTCCCTGTTCTGACTGCTGCTTCTGTTAAAGTAGTAAGCTCCCGATCAAACGAACCGGGGAAAATCAGAAAATACAGTGCTCCGCTCAATAACAATAAGGTGGTTGGTCCGAAGTAAACCAGCAGATAGTGTTTCATATGCCCCTTGAAATGCGGGCGCAGATACATATTGCCAAAACCCTCTTTGCTTATAAGTCTGGTCAATATGCTGCTTAAGGCAGGGACAAACATACCGGCCATGACAATAAGTATAGTAACGCCTTCTCCGTAAGTCAGTCCGCGCAACGGTATAAGCAGAAACACCAGCCATGAAATAACAAAGGTCAGAGCCACAAATAAGATCAGCCGTTTTTTTACTAACATCTTTTCCTGTTCCACAATCACATTACCTCCTTAATATTGCTCAACTGTTTTTAATTCCAATGCCCTTATTCTCTTAACCCGCCCAATAATGAGCGCAAGGATTGAAACCAGTAATCCGGAAATTACAAACAGAAACCCGATGCCCCTTCCTTGCCCCGTGCCGATGATTTGCCCAACAGTTTGGCTCAGCGCCCCATTAGAATAAAATAGTGGGTTGAACAGGTAATCGGCTAAAAAACCGGCTGACCCAAATGCCAGTATATAACCTGCTTGTGAAATAGCGTATACCATGGACCATATCCTGCCCTGCTTTTCATTATCTACATTACTGCGAATAAGAACCTCCAGGCTGGTATTCACAAACGGTAGGGTACTGAAAAAGAGGAAACAAAATATGGTGATCAAAACAACTGTAGTGAAAAGACCCATCAGGGCATAAAACAAACCAGCCAGGGCCAGAGACCATGAAAGTATGAATACCTTGCTTTTTCTCATTCCGAATATGCCGATAAACAGACTGCTCACCAGCATTCCTGATGCCGATACAGAAAGGGCAGTGCCCAGAGTCCTGGAATTGGTCAATGTCAACATCATCGGCCCAAATAACGATTGCAGCAGCCCAATATAAAAGCAAACCATTGAGGTTAACAGAACCAGCCATAAAATCCCTTTTTGGAAGATGATATACTGGAAAGACTCGGCCATATCATGGAAAAATTTCTGCTTTTCATGCTTTTGGGGAACGGCATCCTGCTTCTTAATCATAAACACTGCTGCAACCGCAATCAGGAAGGTTATGATGTCAATTATTAAAACTAGTTTAATGTCAAAAACACTCATCAAGAATCCAGCAAGAATTGGAGATATAAGATATTGAGCCGATCCCGCCAATTGAACAAGCCCGCTGGCCTGGGAGTACAACTTTTCTGAAACCAGGTCGGAAACGGCCGCCTTATAGGCGGGGCTTTGAATAGCCGCAAATACCGAACTCATGGCTACTCCGATATAAATGTGCCATAATTCCATACTTCCTGACAGCATGACCAGCAGAATGAACAACACCCCTGATATAGCGCCCAGATCTCCAATTATCATCATCTTCTTGCGATCAAACCTGTCTGCCAGCACCCCTCCAAACGGAAGCAAGATGAATGAAGGCAGAAAGGAAAACAGAATGATTAAAGAAAAACTCGTGGCAGATTGGGTCTTCTGAAATACAAAGACACCCAATGCAAAAGCTGTAAGTCCACTTCCGATAGCCGACATCAACTGGCCCAACCAGACGATAAGAAATCTCTTAAAATTTTTATCCTGAACATTCATCTCTCTTTACCCTCTCTCTTTAAACAAACTTAACGGATAGACAGGGGGACGGTTCTTCTGTCTTGGGAACTTGACTATGCATTTGTTCCATCATAGGAGAGACAGAAGAACCGTCCCCCTGTCTCCCGGCAAAAAACATCTCTTTGTCCCATACCACAATAACAGCGGCAACAATAGCAAGAACCACGGTTTCAATACACTTGGTCGTCTGAGATATAGCCCACATCTCAGACGACATATTGACCATAAAGTGGAAGAGAATCGCTGCGATAACACTTTTCCTGTTCTTTATATAGATCCAACTGATGATAACTCCCATAGGAATGATGCTAATAAAGAAGTTCATACCGAACCAGATGCTCTCGTGAATAATCTCATACTGATAGGTGTTGTTGACAAAAATAAGTGGGAAATGCCATAGTGACCAGAGTATGCTGAATATAATTGATGCCATAAATAAGTTATAATGACTCTGCAGACTGTCGAATGCATATTCTCTCCAGCCCAGCTCTTCAAAACAGGCAGCGAGTATAAGCAGAAGCAGCACCGGGACAAAACCAGCTGAAAAAGAGAACCCTCCGGAAAATTGGAACTGGGAAACCGACCCTCCAAAAGGCAGAGAGATTACGATCGATGCCATTACAGACAGCGGCAT
>CAZBKS010000439.1:0-2643 GCA_964492475.1 uncultured Syntrophomonas sp.
TAAAGTATGCGACAGCTCATATCAGAATAACCTTTAAAATAAAAATGCGGCAGATGGGGAAAATTCCCTCTGCCGCACCTTGTTACAAAGATTTTAATCTTATTTTTCTTTCTCTTCTTTTTCCTGACGGGCTTTTTCGATAATCTTGTCAGCATTCTGAGCCGGCACTTCTTCATAATGGGAGTATTCCATGGTAAACTTACCCCGGCCCTGGGTCATGGATTTCAGGTCAATGGTATATCTTGCCATTTCCGCCAGAGGCACCTGAGCCTTTATAAGCTGCTTTTTACCGACTGGTTCCATGCCCTGAACCCGCCCCCGCTTGCTGTTCAAGTCGCCGATGATATCGCCCATGAAGGATTCAGGAATAATGATTTCCACATTCATAATCGGTTCCAATAAAACCGGTTTGGCTCCCTCCAGGCCCTTCCTGAAAGCCAGCCGGGCTGCCATTTTGAAAGCCATTTCGGAAGAGTCTACCGAATGGTAGGACCCATCAAATAATGTAGCTTTTAAACTGGTTACTGGATAACCAGCCAGTACTCCTTCTTCAAGAGCCTCCATCAGTCCTTTTTCGACGGCCGGGAAATACTGACGAGGTACTGATCCGCCAAAAACCTGCTCGCCGAATTCGAAGTCACCTTCAGCCAGTGGTTCAAAACGAATCTTAACATGTCCATATTGTCCGTGTCCACCGCTCTGTTTCTTATGTTTGCCTTCAGCTTCGACAGTAGCTCTTATAGTTTCACGGTATGGTATTTTCATATCTTTACTTATAACATCTACCCCAAATTTGCTTTTCAGTTTTTCTATTAAGATGTCAACATGGGTATCTCCCATGGTCTTTAGTAGGGTCTGTTTAGTCTCGGTATTTTTTTCGATTATTATGGTTGGGTCTTCTTCTTTTATTCTCTGCAGAGCTCCGCTCAGCTTGTCTTCATCACCTTTGCTCTTGGGCTCGATAGCCATATTAAGGGTTGGCTTCGGAAACTCGATAGGATCCATGGACACCGGGTTGGCCTTCTGGCAAAGGGTATCTCCGGTGGCAGTCAGATTCAGTTTGGCGACAGCGGCAATATCTCCGGTGTTAAGCTCAGGTACCGCCGATTGTTCCTTGCCGGTCATTACCAGCAGCTGAGCAATTCTCTCATCTTTTTCTTTGTTGGCGTTGAAATATGAATTATCAGCTTTCATGGTGCCCGTAAATACTCGGAACATATTGAGACGACCGATATATGGGTCAGCAATAGTTTTAAACACCTGTATGGCCAATTTGGACTGATCCATATCCTTATACAAGGGGTTGTCTTCCGGGGTAGCGGCACAATCTACTACAAAATCCATGAATGGCTGGATACCCATATTCTTTAATGCTGAACCGCAGAATACAAATACTGCAGATCCAGAAGCGGCAGCCTTCTTCACCCCAGCCAGTATTTCTTCATCGGTTAATTCTTCACCTTCCAGATATTTGGCTAACAGATCGTCATCTGCTTCTGCAGCGGCTTCAATAAGCTGTTCTTTGTAAATTTCCACATCATCCATCATATCAGCGGGTATTTCACCCTCAGTCATTTTTCCGCTGCCTTCTTCAAAGGTGTAGGCTTTCATCTTGATCAGGTCTACTACCCCTTTGAAGCTGCTTTCGGAACCTATAGGTATCTGAACCGGAACCACCACATCAGAAAAGATGTTTTTCAGCTGATCCAATACCTTGTAAAAATCCGCATTTTCCCGATCCATTTTATTGACAAATACCAGCTTGGGCATTTCGGGGAAGTCTTCCCATATAACTTCGGTTTGAACTTCCACTCCGGCATTGGCCGATAGCATCATAACCAAAGTGTCGGCCACCCTGGCTGCTCCGATAACTTCAAAATAAAAATCCGCAAAACCAGGGCTGTCTAAAAGATTTATTTTATGGTCCCTATATTCACAGGGTACCAGTGATGTGCTGATAGTAATTTTTTTCTTTACTTCTTCCGGCAAGAAATCTGCTACTGTATTGCCATCATCTACCTTCCCCAATCTCGTGGTAGCGCCGGTATTATATAGCATAGCTTCTGCCAGTGAAGTCTTACCTGTTCCTCCATGACCAACAAGAGCTATGTTGCGAATTTTACTTGTAGGGTAAACCTTCATCAAACGACCTCCTCACAATATACTGTAACTGTAAAAATGGTACTATATATTTACCTAAGTAGCAAAATATTTTTCAATTTCATCGGTTTCGATTGTTCATAACAAAGAATATCCAGTATAAAAGCAAAGCTGCTACTACAAACAATATCAACTGGTATATCATAACTCCCTTGAATGCATCTACTATCAATGTGAAAACTATGCCCAGGGCCAATGGGAATAGTATTACTTTTGTTAGAGGACGGTCCGGATAATTTGGATCTGATTTCTTTTTCTGCAGATAGGACCAGTTAGTTATAAGAAAGAATATTACGGTATTTATTATTAAGCTTATTAATATCATGCCTTTTCCTCATCAAAAAAATCTAAATAACGGCGGAAGACCTTCTCATACTCTTGAATCAATCCATAATCGGTTAGATCCAAATGCAGGGGAGTAATACTGATGTAATTTTTCTCCACCGCTAAAACCTCACTGTCTTTTTCCTGCTCTTCCTTTCT
>CAZBKS010000440.1:0-2627 GCA_964492475.1 uncultured Syntrophomonas sp.
TGTAATGGAAGTACTGGAAAAGGCCCAGGCTATGATGGCACAGGGGGAGGATTTCATCCACCTGGAGGTGGGGGAACCGGATTTCGCTACTCCTGAACCGGTCAAGGAAGCAGCCTTAAAGGCTATGCGGCAGGATGATACTCATTATACCCACAGCCTGGGCAAGATTACCCTGCGGGAAGAAATTGCCCGTCACTACTGGAAAAAGTACCGGGTGGAGATTTCCCCCGAGCAGGTAATAGTAACTTCCGGCACCTCGCCGGCCATGCTGCTGGTCTTTTCCGCACTTCTGGAGAAAGGGGAAGAAGTTATTCTGCCTGATCCTTATTATGCCTGCTACCCGAACTTCATTCGTTATGTGGATGGACAACCGGTACTGGTGCCGGTTTACGAGGAAGATGGCTTCAAATACCGGCCGGAAGATATAAGCAAATGTTTAAGCCCCCTCACCCGGGCTATCCTGCTTAACTCCCCCAGCAATCCAACTGGTGCTGTGTTCGGTGCTGCTGACATGAAAGCCCTGGCTGATATGGATCAAATGCTTATATCGGATGAAATATATAATGGCTTGATTTACGAGGGGGAAGAACACAGTATTTTGGAGTTTACCGACCAGGCTTTTGTTATCAATGGGTTTTCCAAGCTCTATGCCATGACCGGCTGGCGCCTGGGTTATGTTATCGCCCCCCGGGAATATATCCGGGCTCTGCAGATAATGCAGCAGAACTTCTTTATCTGTGCATCTTCCTTTGCCCAGGAGGGGGGCATTGCCGCCCTAAGAGACTGTACTGAGGATGTGAACAAAATGCTTTCCACATATAATGAACGGCGGCAGTATTTATTACAACGGCTCAAGGAAATGGGTATTGCCACCCGGCACGACCCCTGTGGTGCATTTTATGCCCTGGCCAATGTGAAAAGATATACCGATAATTCCTATGATTTTGCCTTTCAGATCCTGGAAGAAGCCAAGGTTGCGGTAACTCCAGGTATTGATTTTGGCAGCAACTGCGAAGGCTATATTCGCCTTTCTTATGCCAATTCTCTGAGCAACATCAAAGAAGGGCTGAGTCGACTGGAAACTTTCCTGAAAAATAGAGGACAAACATCATAGGGGGACTTTGCAATGATAAACAGAATTTCCATAGTCGGCATGGGAGCAATCGGATGCGCCTATGCCGCACAAATAATTAAAACAGTGCCTATTGAAAATATAAGTGTTATCGCCGATGGCGACCGGGCCAGACGCTATACAGAAAACGGGATTACTATTAACGGCAGCAATTATCAATTTAAAATTGTCGATCCCACCCAGAAATGTGATCCGGCTGACTTATTGATATTCAGTGTAAAGTTTCATCAGCTTCAGGAAGCCATAGAGGCAGCTGTTAATCAAGTGGGACCGGATACCATCATCATTTCACTGCTTAATGGCATAAGCAGTGAAGACATTATTGCAAAACGCTTTGGTATGGAAAAGGTTCTTTATGCACTCAATGCAGGTATCGATGCACAGCGCGTGGGGGATGAGGTAATCTCACACCGTCTCGGCACCACCTATTTTGGTGAAGAGATGAACAAACCCGAATCTTATTCGGTAAAAGTACTCCAACTCAAGGATTTTTGTGATAACACCGGTATTGATTATATTATCCCGGATTCCATGATTAAGACCCTGTGGTGGAAATTTATGCTCAATGTAGGGGTGAATCAGACCTCGGCTGTGTTCAGAGTACCTTATGGAATAGTAAGGCAGGTTCCCCAATTGCGTAGGCTGATGGTAGATGCCATGCAGGAAGTAGTTGAGCTGTCTGAAAAGGCAGGTATTGGCCTCACTCAGGATGACCTTAACGAGTGCCTGCGGGTCATTGATGGCCTGACGCCAACAGGCAAAACTTCTATGTGCCAGGACGTAGAAGCTTCCCGGCCAACTGAAGTAGATATATTTGCCGGTACGGTAGTGGATCTGGGCAAAAAATACGAAGTGCCTACACCAGTTAATGCTATGCTGCTGCGTATTATCAAAGCAGCGGAAGACATATTCCGCTGCGAGTCCATTAATATATAAAACTACAATTTACGCCGTTTCAAGCATAAGCGCCGGATTTGAGACCTGCTGATTATCTGCCTTTGATTGTCAGGCCAACAAAGCTGAGGAACTACCCTGGCATCCCTCAAGCTTGTCAGTTTAAGCTGGTAATGCGACAGTTGAGGACCGTCCCCTGTCGCATTTCCTTGAAGTATTCTGTAATTGCCCGTCACGTCAGGGAAGCAAAAAGAACGTCCCCTTGCTTCTAGGGGAGCAGTTCGAAGTCGATTTTGGCTTCGTTGACATCGACTTTTGCCAGCAGTACTTTCACCGGGTCCCCGATGGAAAATTTCCGGCCGGTATGGTTGCCTGTCAATGTGTAGTTGCGATCATTAAATACATAGTAGTCATCGACTATTGAGGAAATATGAACCAGTCCTTCTACGGTATTGGGAAGTTCAACAAAAAACCCGAAGGATAATACGGAGGAAATTTTTCCGGTAAATTCTTCTCCTACCAAAGGCTCCATATACTGGGCCTTTTTTATATTGACCAGTTCCCGTTCTGCTTCCTCGGCTTTTATCTCCTGCATGGTCGA
>CAZBKS010000441.1:0-2625 GCA_964492475.1 uncultured Syntrophomonas sp.
AGAGATGATTTGTCCGCAGACCGGATGCTGCCTGACCACGCATACCACTAACCTGGTGCCTTTTATACTGGTATCTGATCGGCACCGGGAATGCCGGTTAAGATCCGGAGGATCTTTGCAGGATATCGCACCGACTATCCTGGGGTTGCTGAAAATTGAAATACCCCCGGAAATGACTGGCCAGACCCTTATTGAGGGGGGATAATTCTGCATAGCAGGTATTAATATATAAAAATTATTTAATAGAAAGGGGTAAAAAAGGTGAGTGTAATAGTTGATGTATTTGCCAGAGAAGTTCTGGATTCTCGCGGGAATCCGACGATAGAGGTAGAAGTAGTATTGGAAGATGGCACCATGGGCAGGGCTATAGTTCCTTCCGGGGCCTCCACCGGAGCCCATGAAGCGGTAGAGCTTCGGGATGGAGATAAAAAAAGGTATGATGGCAAAGGAGTATTAAAAGCAGTTGAAAATGTAAACGAAATCATTGCCCCAGAAGTTCTGGGCATGGAAGCCATCCGCCAGATAGATATTGACACTCTGATGATAGAACTGGACGGTACTCCAAATAAGAGCAAGCTGGGAGCCAACGCTATACTGGGTGTTTCTCTGGCTGTGGCCCGGGCCGCCGCAGATTATCTGGGTCTGCCTTTATATCAGTATATAGGGGGAGTAAATGCCCGGGAGATCCCGGTTCCTCATATGAACATAATGAATGGCGGCAAACATGCCGATAATAACGTAGATATTCAAGAATTCATGGTAATCCCAGCCGGAGCACCGTCATTTGCTGAAGGGCTCAGAATGGTGGTGGAAGTATATCATACCCTGAAAAAAGTACTGAGTGCCAAAGGATTGGCCACTGCAGTTGGTGATGAAGGAGGATTTGCTCCTAACCTGCCATCCAACCAGGCCGCCCTGGATGCCATAATGGAAGCTATCGAGCAGGCCGGCTATAAGGCCGGGCAGGACATATATCTGGCCCTGGATGTGGCCGCCAGTGAATTATATAAAGAGGGTAAATATCATCTGGAAAGCACCAACGAGGTATTGACTTCAGATGAGATGATAGATTTTTATGAAGGCCTGGTCAATAAATATCCCATTATATCACTGGAAGATGGGTTGGACGAAGATGACTGGGAAGGTTGGAAAAAACTTACTGAGCGGCTGGGAAGCAGAATCCAGCTGATAGGAGATGACATATTCGTAACCAATACTGAAAGATTAGCCCGGGGGATTGAAACTGGAGTTGCCAACAGCATACTGATAAAAGTCAACCAGATCGGAACCTTGAGTGAAACCCTGGAGACTATGAATATGGCCAAAAGAGCAGGTTATACCTGTGTCATATCCCACCGTTCCGGGGAAACCGAGGATGCCATTATTGCTGATATTGCGGTAGCCACCGGAGCCGGCCAGATAAAAACCGGGGCTCCGGCCAGGACTGACCGGGTAGCCAAATACAATCAACTGCTGAGGATAGAAGAAGAACTGGACATCTTCGCCCAATATCGGGGCAAGGAGGTCTTTTATAGTATTCGAGCTTAATTTCAACAGCGTATTGTTATATGCAATATTAATGTGTTAAAATATATTTTGGCTTTTATAGCGGATTAGTTGAAACGGAGGTGAAATCATGATAAAAACCATAGCCTTGGTATTTCAGGTTCTGCTTGGACTCGGGCTCATCGCTACCATACTGCTTCAATCAGGCAAAAGTGCCGGTTTATCAGGCAGCATCGCAGGGGGAAGTGAAGCCCTGTTTGGCGGGAAAAAGAAAGGCCTGGATGAACTGCTGGCTAAAGTTACAGCCTGGCTGGTAGCGGTATTTATGATTTTAACGCTGGTAATTGCCATACTGTAAAGTTAATATTTATTAAGGCGAAAATATCTTGATTTCACTGCGTTATATTATATAAGGAGGGTTTATTATTGTGTTAGAAAACCTGGTGCTATATGCTCCTACAGGCGGAGCAATTGCTCTTCTTTTTGCGGTTTATCTGGCCGGAAGAGTAAATAAAGCAGAACCCGGTAATGAAAAAATGATGGAAATAGCAGGACATATCCATGAAGGGGCCATGGCCTTTTTAAGAAGACAATATACGGCTCTGGCTGTTTTCGTGATAGTTATTTTCCTGATACTAGGTTTGGTCCTGCCCACCGATAGCTGGCAGACCGCCATCTGTTTTCTGGTAGGCGGCATATGTTCTGCTACGGCTGGCTTTATTGGAATGAGCGTGGCTACCAAGGCCAATGTCAGGACCGCCAATGCAGCCCGGACTTCACAGAATGCCGCCCTGGGAATAGCTTTTTCCGGCGGAGCAGTTATGGGAATGGCAGTTTCAGGATTAGGCCTGTTGGGGCTGGGAATACTGTACATAATTTTTGGAGAACCATCGATAGTCAATGGATTTGCTCTGGGGGGCAGTTCCATAGCCCTGTTTGGCCGGGTAGGCGGGGGCATATATACTAAAGCCGCCGATGTCGGAGCCGACCTGGTAGGTAAAGTGGAAGCAGGGATTCCCGAAGATGACCCCAGGAACCCGGCTACCATTGCTGACAACGTAGGAGACAATGTAGGTGACGTGGCCGGCATGGGTGCTGACCTGTTTGAATCATATGTAG
>CAZBKS010000442.1:0-2609 GCA_964492475.1 uncultured Syntrophomonas sp.
ATTTTCATTTATATTATTGTACTGTAATTATAAATAAAATAAAAAGCCTGCCCGGTATAATATTTATCCAAGGCAGGCTTTTATAACCTTTTACTCTAATATTGCTTATAGCATTTGAATTAATTAGTCTTCAATCTGCTCTCGTTCCTACAGCCCAGGCACGATTTTCTCAATAAGTAGTCCGGGCCTGCGGCTTTCAGACATGGTACTGCTCTTTTAATTATAGCCCTTGTTAATTTCGCTCTCATCCAACTGCTCGGGAAGGTATTCCTGAATTATTGATGTTTCTTCATTCCATCTATCAGCAAGGGACAACTTTTTCCCTCCTAAAATTTCTTCTTCTTGCGTGCAGCTTCCGATTTCTTTTTCCTTTTTATACTCGGTTTTTCATAGTGATCATGCTTTCTTATATCTTGCATAACCCCAGACTTTTGACAGGATCTTTTGAACCTTCTTAAAGCGCTATCCAGGGATTCATTTTTTCCTACTTTAACTTCGCTCATCATTTCCCTCCCCTCATCGTTTGGGCTATATAAATGCCATTATATTGTACTATTTCAAAGGGCATTGAGTCAAGATTACCCTGCGGGCCAGTCCATTTTTCTTCCGCCTATCAGATGATAATGGAGGTGCATCACGGTCTGTCCCCCCCACTCACCACAGTTATTAATCAGACGGTATCCATTCTGGTCCATATTCATCTTCCTGGCAAGTGCTGCTGCTGTTATTTGAATATGACTCAAAATTTCGTTGTGGCTGTGGCTAACTTCATTCAAGGATTCAATATGTTCCTTGGGGATTATTAAAATATGCACTGGAGCGGTAGGATTAATATCTTCGATAGCAATAAGCAGGTCATCTTGAAATACTATTTTAGACGGAATCTCACCAGCAATTATCTTGCAAAATATACAATCATTGGTATCAGGCATTGCTTCACCTCCTCTATAGTATATCAAAATTATCTCCATTCAGATCATAAAGCTGCAAAAAAATCAATAGTCCGAATTAATAGTTACCTAAAACACGTTTAGAGTCAATACCAAAATGCAATTAAATCAGGATTTGCTTGATTATTGTAGATATTACCCTTGCCTCGCCTAATAAGCGATGCACTGCCCGGAATGTCTCTTAAGCAGAAATTTTATACCTTCCAAGGAGTAAATTGCATCTTTCCCACTGGTCAACCCTGTGTTTATTATCGAAGATCTAATTCACCGGCAGCACTGTGATTATAAACTGGTGTGCCATCAATTCCCAGGATAACATTTATAAATTTTCCGGTTATTTCTTGTTTGGATTTTAGCTCCACCTGCACGTAATTATCACTCAAACCCCGATAAGATTCAGGTCCGATTTTCTTCTCAACCAGAACCTCTAACTCCCGGTTGCCCAACCTCTTAATGAAGTCACTTTTCTTTTGCCGGGCAATGTTTATCAGCAATTGACTTCTTCGCTGCTTTTCAACCTCATTCACCTGTGGTGTTAAAAGAGCAGCACTGGTTCCCCGGCGTACAGAATATTGAAAAACATGCAGATCATATACGGGCATTTCCTGCAATAATTCAAGACTTTCCATAAAATCACTTTCACTTTCACCTGGAAAGCCTACCATAATATCCGTTGTGATAGCAATATCAGGTATTCGGGAGAAAATGTTATTTAGCATGTACTTATAATATTCTCTATCATATCTTCGGTTCATAGCCCGCAGGATATTATCACTGCAGCTTTGCACTGGTATATGCAGATGTCTGCAAAATCCCGATTCTGAAGCAGCAATTTCGATCAGAGTTTCGCTCACTTCCAGCGGCTCGATGGAACTGAGCCTGATTCTATACCTTCCTTTAATGCGGGCGAATATTTCCTTTATCAACCTGCTTAAATCCCAATCCCGCATGTCATAACCGTAAAGTCCAGTGTGTATGCCGGTTAGAACCAACTCCCGATAACCCAGCGCAAGCATTTGTTCAATCTCCAGCAATACATCTTCTGGTTTTTTACTGCGAACCGGCCCTCTGGCATATGGAACTATACAATAGGAACAGAAATTTTCACAACCATCCTGGATCTTTATAAAGCCGCGGGTTCTCTCATGAAGTCGTGTGTATTTTGTTTTTTTCAAGGTGGTCCTGCTTAATGAATTGGTAAGAATCCTGCAAACATCGGTATCATCTGCCAGGTATTCTTCAATAATATCTATCACATTTTCTTTATCGCTATTGCCCACTATAAGATTAAGGCCTTCAATTTCAGCAAGCTGTTCGGCATTTACCTGGGCCATACAACCAATCGCTGCAATTATTGCCGAAGGGTTGTTGCGTATTGCTCTTCTAATTAGAGATCTGGATTTTCTATCGCTGGTATGAGTTACTGTACAGGTATTAAAAATATATACTTCGGCTTCCTGAGCGAAATCAACCAGTTCATATCCTCGAGCCAGAAATTCTTCTTTCAGCTGTTCTGTTTCTACCTGGTTAACTTTACATCCCAGGGTGCGAAATGCTACTCTCATAAATGATCCTCTCAAATTAAGGTAAGGGGACACACCAGGCCTTAGCGTTCATGGTGCCAGGAATGTCCCCATTTCATAGGAATGTCCACGCTAA
>CAZBKS010000443.1:0-2602 GCA_964492475.1 uncultured Syntrophomonas sp.
CTGTCATTTTCGATATCAGGACCAATAGCCAGATAATTATCAATGACTATCTCACCTGATGCAATAGGTATTCCCTTGATCTTAACGGTATACGAATTAGGCTTAAGCTGCATATTATCCCTGATTCTCACCGGTGGCACGATAAAACCAAGTTCCATTGCGCACTGTCGTCTTATCATAACGATTCGATCCAGAAGGTCTCCGCCTTGGTCAGAATCTACCAGTGGAATTAATGCATAACCCAGTTCTAATTCCATTTTTTCCACCTGTAGCAGTTCAACCACGTTTTCCGGCTTCTTTATCTCTTCGACTTCATGTAAATTATCCATATCACTCTCATCTGTTTTTTCCTGTGCTTTAGAACGCATGGCAAAATACATTAATCCAAATACCACTGCCAGTGAAAACATAGGGAGTTTAGGTAATCCTAGTAACCCCAGCACCACCAGGATTACGGCAGCTACTCCCAGGGCTTTAGGATAGTTAAATAACTGCATGCCCAGTTCTTTTCCAAGACTAAAAGTCGAAGCACTTCTGGTTACAACAATGCCGGTTGCCGTTGAGATCAGTAAGGCTGGAATTTGGCTGACCAAACCGTCTCCTACAGTTAACAGGGTATATATTTGCACCGCTTCACCGGCCGCCATTCCTTTTTGAGCCATGCCAATTATAAGTCCCCCGACTATGTTAATTATGGTGATTATAATTCCGGCCACGGCATCCCCTTTTACAAATTTGCTGGCACCATCCATGGCTCCATAGAAATCGGCTTCTCTCTGGATTTTCTGCCTTCTGTCCCGGGCTTTCTGTTCATCAATCAGTCCGGCATTGAGATCCGCATCAATGGCCATCTGTTTGCCGGGCATGGCATCCAGGGTAAACCGGGCCGCAACTTCGGAAACTCTTTCTGCTCCTTTGGTAATTACCACAAATTGAATGACTACAATGATTAGGAAGATTACCAACCCCACCACGGTGTTGCCGCCTACTACCAACGACCCAAAGGAAGCAATTACTTCCCCGGCCTGTGCATTCAATAGAATTAACCGGGTGGAAGATATGTTTAACGCCAGTCGGAATAAAGTCATTATCAACAGCAGGGAGGGAAATACGGAAAATTCCAGCGGATCAGTATTAAACATGGACACCATAACGATAATTAGAGCAAAACTGATATTAAATGTCAGTAAAACATCTAACATTATGGGTTTCATTGGGATTATCATCATCATTACGATGGTAATTACCGCGAATGCTATGATTAAATCGCTGTAATTAAGAATTCTATTAAACCAACTCGCCCTTAATTCCATAATTCAGGCCTCCCGCTTACAATACAATTCTTTTTTGCTTGTATACAAATGCCAATACCTCTGCTACTGCTTGAAATAAATCCTCTGGAATTAGATCCCCGATTTTAGCGGCAGCATACAGGGTTCTTGCCAGTGGTGGATTTTCAACTACAATCACTCCGGCTTCATGAGCCAAGTCTTTTATTCTCAATGCCATAAAATCCTGTCCCTTGGCCACTACCATAGGTGCAGCCATTATTTGCGCCTGGTATTTTAATGCCACCGCAAAATGAGTGGGATTGGTGATTACCACATCCGCTCGCGGCACTTCCGCCATCATTCGCTTCATGGCTATATCCCTCTGTATTTGGCGCTGCCTTGACTTCAGCAGCGGGTCCCCTTCAGTTTGCTTATATTCCTGTTTAATATCATATTTACTCATTTTTAAACCCTTTTCGTATTCATACCTTTGATACAAGTAATCCAGGACCCCTATTATTACAAAGGCAACTCCCGCCTTTAAAGCCAACTCATAGACTACCTTGCTTAACATTATGATGCTGGCGGTTAATTCCATATCAACCAGTCGCGCGAACATTAAATAATATTTATTTACCACGGAATAAACAATATACCCGATTATGGTTACTTTGAATAATGACTTGCTCAGCTCAACCAGGGCTCTTTTAGAAAATATTTTCTTGGCGCCCTCAAGCGGGTTCAGCCGCTCCAATTTCAGCGCAAGCACTTCTCCGCTTAATATAAATCCTACCTGCAGGTATGTAACCAGCAGGGCTGTGATTGATGTTACTCCAAATATTGGCGCTAGACATTTCGCCATGGTAATTGTCACTTCGATAAGCAGGAGGTGCAGATATTCGCTGCTAAACTCATACAAACTCCTGTCCAAAAAACATAATTCGGTAAACGACTTCAAAGTTTCGATCATATATGGCAAAGTTGCAAATATGGTCACAGATCCGGCCAGAAGAATAACTGCTGAGTTCAAGTCGCTGCTTTTAAAGACCTGTCCCTTTTTTCTGGCTTCTTCCACCCTTCGGGGTGTTGCTTTCTCAGTTTTTTCTCCGGTATTGCCTTCATCAGCAAAAAGCTGCAGATCAAAGGCAAAATTTACTCTATATTCATCCATCATGCTCTATACACCTAATGCCATAATTATCTGATCCAGATACTCGAAAAACCTGTCAAATAATATGTTAAACATCCATAAATACACCGGAAGAAACAGACATAAGGCGATTAAGCCAACAATTATTTTTAGTGGCAAACCAACTATAAAAACGTTCATC
>CAZBKS010000444.1:0-2595 GCA_964492475.1 uncultured Syntrophomonas sp.
GAGATCCGCAGAGAAAACAAAAGTGAAGCTCCTCCGCTGCTGTATGATTTGACCGAACTGCAGCGGGATGCCAATCGAAAACTGAACTTTTCGGCTCAAAAGACCTTATCTGTTTTACAAAAACTATATGAACAGCACAAGATTGTTACTTATCCTCGAACCGATTCACGTTATATAACCACTGATATAGTACCGACTTTGAGTAGCAGGCTACAAGGAATTTCAACTGGACCATATCAGGCTATGGTAAAATTAGTTTTGCCTCAGAAGTTAAATCCTGGTAAACGCTTTGTGGATAACAGCAGAGTGAGCGACCACCATGCTATTATTCCAACCGGTGAACCCGTGAATTTAAGTGCCTTGGTTAATGATGAAAAGAAACTTTTTGATTTAATTGCCCGAAGATTTGTTGCTATGTTTTATCCGCCCTATACCTATGAAAAAACTACGATTTGTACTTTAATCAATGGGGAACGTTTCTATTCAAGGGGCAAGGTAGTAAAGGAACAAGGTTGGCGAACTGTTACATCCAGGATTGAGGAAGAGGATAAGAACCAGCGCGAAGGGCTGCCCGAACAAACCCTCAATCGTCAGGAAGAGGGCATTAAAAAGCAGCTGAAAAACTGCAAGATAAACCGCGCCATGACAACGCCACCCCCACGTTATACCGAAGCAACCCTGTTGACGGCCATGGAAAACCCTGGCAAGTTCATTGATGATAAAAAGCTACAGGATTCAATAAGCAGCAGCGGTCTTGGTACACCTGCTACCCGAGCCGAAATTATTGAAAAACTGATCAGCAGCTTTTATATGGAGAGAAATGGAAAGCAGCTAGTCCCCACTTCCAAGGCCAGGCAATTAATAGAACTAGCCCCCCAGGAACTCAGGTCACCTGTTTTAACTGCCCAATGGGAAGAGCAGCTGACTGGTATTGCCAGAGGCAAAGGCAGCAGGAAAGCATTTATCGAAGGAATAAGAAGAAGTGCCCGGGAAATGATAAGGGATATTCAACAGGATAGCAGTGAATACAAGCCGGATAATGTTACTAAAAGCAAATGCCCGGCCTGCGGCAAGAATATGCTCCTGGTACAAGGCAAAAAGGGAAAAATGCTGGTCTGCCCGGATCGAGCCTGTGGTCATCGCCAGCCCGAAAAAGAAGATAATGATATCTTTAAAAAGAATCGGCACAGTGACCGCATCAACCAGAAATTGATCAAGCAGTATAGTGATAATGAACAATTCGGCACCAGTCTGGGCGATATTCTGAAAGCGGCATTGAAAGAAAAAGAAAATAACAAGTAGATTACCCATCGCGAGACAAGATTATGCATATATGGCTTAATTAATATAAGTTAGTAGGCAATTACAGACCGCCCAGCAGAGATAGTCGATCAGGATGTGATATAATATAGAAACAAGAGAGTATGGTTATTACTTCTTGCCTGAAGAATAGAGCACTCCAGTTCTTCCCGAAAATCTTGGATAAACTATCTTTCTATCGGCACACAGGCGCGAACCATCCTACATCAATAGGAGATAAATATGAGGGGGCTATTTTAATGACAGGATTTGTATATTATACAATTCTTCGCCGTATGATCAAAAGCTACAAGTCTAACGGTTACGAGGTAGTGACAGGTAAACATCCAAATTATCCTTATGATATTGATTCCATCTTACACGGGTATCGCCCTGACGTCGTCGCCCACAGAAATGGCTCATATATAATTTGTGATGTGGAGACAGACGAAACCATAGACCTCCACGACACCATCAAGCATTGGGATATGCTTTCCAAAAGCGATTACTCTCTGCATGTAGCTGTCCCGTTAAGTTGCTATGATCATGCCAAATCCATGGCCAACCTGCATGACATCAAAGTTTTACATTGGTGGACAGCAAATGTCTAAATCCTCAACTCACAAACTTGTCATATACTTGCTGGACGGCATGATTACTGACTGCTGAGGAGGAAGTTGGTAATTGGCCGGGATTACCGGCTTTGATGCCTTCCAGTCTTTGTCCGGATATTGGGCAATACTGTCCAGCACCCGGCGCGCTCCGGCAAAATGTTCACCGTACCAGTACCTGAAATCATTGGTTATACCTATTGCCGTAGGTCTCCCGGATACAGTCTGTATAATGGTAGGTTTACCATTTATCTTTCCTATGTAAATGGCCACATGTCCAATATGGGTACCGCTTCCATCACTATCCTCTTTCCAGAAGGTAAATATGTCACCCGGCTTTAATTTATCAATGCCTGCCAATTCGTATTTACTGCTGCCTTTAATTTTCCGGGAGTAAACCCCGCTTACTTTTGTGCCTACCTTATTATAATTCTTGGAGGCTGAGGTTATTTTATAACCAAAGTCCTTGTAGACCAGAGAAACAAAATTGGAGCAATCTATATATCCTGTATCCCAGTATTTATAATGTCCGTATATCATATAACCGTTTTCCATATACCAGATGGCTCTTGCTGCCAGTGCTTGCGCTTCGCTGTGATTGTACTGGGCCAAAAAAGTATCGGCAATTATCTTGTCATGCTTAAGATACTCAGGGTAATTAGTTTTATAGCGTTGAATATAGGTG
>CAZBKS010000445.1:0-2595 GCA_964492475.1 uncultured Syntrophomonas sp.
CCCCGGTATCTATTATATGGATAATAACTTGATTGTCATTTTTTTTCGCTTTGATGGTTAAGCTTCCACCCTCTTTTTGAGGTTCCAATCCATGAACAATTGCATTCTCTACCAGAGGCTGTAAAGAAAACTTGGGGAGTTTGGCATCCATGACGTTTTCACTCACTTCAACAAACACCTCGATTCTATCACCAAAACGAGCCTGTTGAATAGACAGATAATCCTGAACATACTTCATTTCTTCTCTCAAAGTTATCATTTTGTCAGTTTGTTTTAATAGGCTTCTTAGAATATCCGACATGGCATATATTAGATCCTGGGTTTGGTAAGCTCCCTCAATTAATGCCACCCGACCGATGGTATTAAGGCAGTTGAACAGAAAATGCGGATTTATCTGGGCCAGCAGTGCTTTGTATTCTGTTTCCTTGAGTAAGTTCTGCAATTCAGCCTTAGCTTTCATCTCAGTCATCAACTGCTTCTGGGTTATATTGGCGGCACCCATTTCTACGATATAATTGGTCATCAGGGTCATCATCTCCAGGGCCGCAATCAGCTTATCCTGGCTCACAATCTCAACCTCTTCCAGGTAAGGACGCAAAAGCCGTTCATCTATATTAAGATCACTGATTCTTTTTTTAATATCTTCATAGTCCAGCTCATCACCTTCCAGGGCAACCTGTCCGCACAGAAAATTACCCACATGCTGGTTGTGAAGTACTATGGGCATTGCAGCATCAATTAATCCAGCATGACACTTGTAAAATATTGCTTCCCCCTTGCGAGCCGCTTCCATGCTTTTTAACCTGTCCCATTCCTCGCACCTTCTTCTGCCTTCAGGAATAGACCGTATTAGTTTGCATATTCTGGTGAAGGAATCAATTTTTGTAAGCGGCTCGCCCTCAGTATCTGCTATCACACAGTGAACTCCCGTAACCTGGGTAAATTTGTCCTGGATAGAATTGAGGATTTTAGTATTCACAAAATCAATCAGCGTCAGTCCATCGGTTCCCGATGGACTACAAATGAAATCCGAAGAACGTTGATATTCATTAACCCCATAGTTGACACTGCCCACTCAAATGACCTCCCTCACTCAAAATCCAAATACAATGTCTGGATATAGAAATTTGTCTTTTACCATAAATATTCTTACTTTATTGTAGCAAAACGACTTATAATAGTACATTAATAAACTATTCCAGGGCAGAAAAATATTGTCCCAACTAAATATGCACATAACATTAAATAAAGGCCGTAATCATAGCACTGTCGTTATCATTCCCACTTATAATTTTATGCAAAATAAACCAACTAAGCCTCAGAACGGGGGCTTAGTTGATTTATTTTGTATTTTTTATAGATTTAAATCTGACCATCAAAAAATGTTTCCAAAGATTTTTTTTAAGATCCCACCCATTTTTGTTCCATTATACTATGAGTTTTGAGTTTTCATCTCCCGGCTTCCAAAATCTTCCTCGTCACTATAAGTTTCGAAATCGAAGGAACCGTCATTAACATAAACTACTGTATTACAGTTAGGGCAGGTTATTTCCAATACATCTTCGTCATCGAGAATACTGGTGTCAAAATACAGCTGTTCTCCGCAATTTAAACATTTTAATTCTACTATATCCGAATCGTCGTTTTCCGAACCCCATATTTTCTCTTCCAATTCCAGTATTTCATCATCCATATCTTCCATATATTCTTCTAAACTATTAATTTCCAACTGCATGGCCTCAACCATATCAGCCATTTCCTCCATTACCTGCAGTATTCCCGATATAATCTTGCCGTTGGGGCCAGAATCACTTACATTCAGTCCCTCGCACAATCCCTGCAGATAGCTGACCTTTTCCGTTATACTTTTCATTTATATCCTCCTTCAGCAAATATCCCAGTACTCAAACAATTTGGAATTATTATTGGCAAGTTTAGATATAAATAATCATGGATCTATTAATGGTTGAGAAATCTGCATTATTTAGTATTTTCGTCTCGCCCTCAGCCAATTTTCATAAGTGGTAAAGTCCTCGGGCCATGGGGGTTTATAAAATTTGCTCGTCAAGATGGTGGTGGTATGGAGATGTTTTATCATTAATGTACAGGAAACTATGAAATTAAAAAGTAATCGAAGCAAAACGCTCAATTAAGAAAAATAAAGATTATATTAATACTATTGCAAAAAGAACGAGAGTGGATAAAAAAATCCACTCTCTACTAATTAACCTTCCCATGAAATTGTTAAGGCATTTTAAGCGCGTTCCATATACCACCCGGTTCTGGTATCAATACGCAGCCGGTCTCCCTCTTCGATGAAGAGGGGAACCTGTACTACCGCGCCTGTTTCCAGGGTAGCATTTTTAGTAGCCCCGGTAGCAGTATCTCCTTTTATGCCCGGCTCGGTTTCAACCACCTGCAGTTCTACAAAATTAGGAAGTTCTATTCCAATTATGTTGTCCCGGAAGACAAGCACCTGTATGTTCATATTCTCCAGCAGCCATTTGACTCCATCACCTATTTGATCTTTTCTTATACTAATCTGATCAAAGCTCTCATTATCCATGCAGACATAACCTTCTCCATCATTATAAA
>CAZBKS010000446.1:0-2583 GCA_964492475.1 uncultured Syntrophomonas sp.
GGTTATCGGCCTCAAGGGCTACGGTAACTACATCTTCCAGGTTGACCCGGGGAAAAGCTGCATAGGAACTGGTCTCAAGCGCGGCTGCAAAAAGCTTGTACAGTGCCAGTTCCTTCCCGGACAAAAGATAATCCCGCCTGCGGTAGGGTAAATCATCCATGTTTATCCAGGCATTGCTGAGATCGATAACCTCACCATTTCCAGGGCGTCTTCTTTTTTGACCTGGAAATGGTCCCGTGGTCTGCATCTTTTGCCGGTAATCATTCCAAATATCCCATACCAGCTTACCTAAGACAATTGCGACTATAAGCATTATAAACTGTAACATCCCATACCTCCCAATTGAAGATGGTATTATATAATATATATTAATCAGGAAGGGAAAAAATATATACACATATAATATTTTATACAAAACTGGCTGGCAGCACTAGCGGCAATTTTTCAATATTCAGACTGCTTCTAGTATCTGCTTAATATATTTTTTGTAATACCCTCTTAAGTAAAATGCCAGCCGGGGGTTTAAAGCAACTGTATTACAGTATAGAATGTTATATTAGGAATGAAAAGAGGTTTTTTAAGGAGGACTGTTCGTGAACTACAAAAGCAGCCGGGGACAGGTATCAAGTGTTAGTGCAGCAGAAGCAATAAAAAAAGGAATAGCGTCGGATGGTGGTTTGTTTGTTCCTGAATTTATTCCCCAATTGAATGAAGATGTCTTTAAAGCCCTGGAAGAAATGGACTACCAGGAGCGAGCCAGCAAAATACTCGCCTACTACCTGAGCGATTTCGATGAACAGGAGATAAACCAATGTGTGCAGGGAGCTTATAATGCCAGTAATTTTGATAATCCCCGGATAGCTCCGCTGGCCAGGTACAGAGAAAATGTATACATACAGGAGTTGTGGCATGGTCCCACCTGTGCCTTTAAAGATATGGCATTGCAGATACTCCCTTACTTGATGACAGCCAGTATGCGTAAAACTGGTGAAACCAGTGAAATAGTAATCCTGGTGGCTACTTCCGGGGATACTGGTAAGGCGGCCCTGGAGGGTTTCAGCAATGTGGAGGGAACCAGGATTATTGTATTTTTCCCGGAAAAAGGCGTGAGTGAAGTGCAGAAGCTGCAGATGGTAACCCAGGAAGGGCAAAATGTTCATGTAGCCGGGGTGCAGGGGAATTTCGATGATGCCCAGAGCGGAGTGAAAAATATATTTGCCAGTCAGGATTATAATCAGAGATTAGCAGAACAGAATATGAAGATGTCATCCGCCAACTCCATCAACTGGGGACGCCTTTTACCACAAATAGTATATTACATTTCCGCCTATGTCGATCTGCGTGCTGAAGGAAAGATACAAAGCAGCGATAAAATCAACATTGTGGTGCCGACCGGCAACTTCGGCAATATTCTGGCCGCTTTTTATGCCGGGAAAATGGGAGTGCCGATAGGAAAGCTCATATGTGCTGCCAACTCCAATAATGTTTTAACCGATTTTATTGGAAACGGTATATATGATCGCAACCGCCCCTTTGAGAAAACGATTTCACCCTCTATGGATATATTAATTTCCTCTAACCTGGAGCGGCTGCTCTACGAAATAACCGGACATAATTCAGCAAAAGTATCGAAATGGATGGAAGAGCTTCAGAAGAGCGGAAGCTATAATGTGGGAGAAGAGGTTTATCAAGAGGTGGCACGTTTATTCTGGTCCGACTATTGTTCAGATCAGGAAACCCTAGCTACGATCAACCATGCTTGGCGGGAAAACACTTACCTTTTGGATACCCATACCGCGGTAGCTGTGAATGTTTATAAAAAATACCTGCAGGCCACCGGTGATAACACTGTGACTATAATTGCATCAACCGCCAGTCCTTTCAAATTCGGGAGCAGTGTAGCAGCAGCAGTTCTGCCCCCGGAACTGATTGCAGGGCGAAGCGAGTTTGAATTGTTATACCTGCTGGAGGAACATACAGGGGTACCCATGCCTGATGCCATAAGAGGATTGGAAGACAGGAAGGTAATTCATCAAACCGTATGCAAGATAGAAGATATGGAAAAAACCGTATCAAGTTTCCTGGTTTGACACTGGGGAGGTTCTTTGGCCTGCATTTTTCTCTGCCTAAAATATGGGTGCAAGAACTGTCCCTGTGCCTGTTGACAATATGTTTTGAAAAGGCTAATATTTTATTAAACTGTTGATGAGGAAGTAAAACCACAGACCTACCATACAGAGAGTTGGGGAGAGTGTAATCCCAACTGGCAACGGAGTGGAAAAATGGACCTCGGAGGGCGATAGTGAAAGGTTAATACTCAGTAGCTTTCGACGCATAACCAGCGTTATTGGGTTAAGGGTGTGTTGCACTCTGTGAGAGAGGATGCATTTTATGCATCAACTAAGGTGGTACCGCAGGTTATAACATCTGTCCTTTGAATAAGGGACAGGTGTTTTTATTATATAGTAGTGTCGGTCCTCAAGTCGAGATGAGAAGAGACTAGATTTGCAGAGCCGAGCGCATCGAAACAATAGGATAGGGAGGAATCGGTATGAAAAAGTCTTTATTGGTAGTTGTTTTGTT
>CAZBKS010000447.1:0-2570 GCA_964492475.1 uncultured Syntrophomonas sp.
TCAAATAATGCATCGGGGTGCTGATATAACCTTCGTAATTCAAACCTTCGACATTAATAAGTATTACCCGCTGCACAGGCTCAGCAGCAAACACCGGCTGCAGCATCAATACTATAGTAAACAACAGGGTTAGAATCCCGATACTTAACAGCAGGTATAAACCCCTCATCAATCACATCCCCCTTTACAGGTTTATGGTAATGTATATTGACAGGAGCGTGCTAATATTCTTATGATCAGAATCTGCCGCTGCGCAAAATGGAATAAGCCAGAAAAAGTCCTAAGATTACGGCCAGGGCAAACCCCAATTCAGCTATGGGTATCCGTGCTGCTATTCCGCTGCCGCTCATATTCACAAACAAGGAAGTTCCAATAATTAGGCTGGCCAGAATAATGGCCAGGGAAAGCCGGTTGGAGATCAGATCCATCTTGGTCCCAAGTTTCTCCAGGCGGTGATGTTCCATTTTAATTATAATTTGTCCATCGTTTATTTTCTTTAAAGTATTGCTGATATCCCGGGGCAGGGTTCTAATGATATTGCCATAATCCATTAGGATCTCCCCCAGTTCCTGTTTGATCCTGTTGCCAGAATATCTTTCTCTCAAGGCTCGTTTTCCATAAGGCTCGGCGATATCAACCAGGCTGATGGTGGGATCCAACAAGGCCAGGGTACTTTCAATGGTCATCAGCATCTTTACCAGCAAAGACAATTCGGCCGGAAGCCTCACTCTATATTGAGCCGATAAATCGATCAGTTCGGCCAGGGCTTCGCCTATATTTATCTGGGATAAGGGCAGTCCGTAATACTTACGGGAGAGGTTAGCTACATCCCTCCTTAATTCTTCCACACTAACATGACTGGTATTGTCGGCAATTTCCAATAAGGCCCGGGTAACCCCGGTAACATCATGATTCATCATACCTATTACCAGGATCATGTATTTGTCACGGTCATATTCGTCGATGACCCCCACCTGTCCGAAATCATAGAAAATGATCTTTTCTCCGCTGCTGACAGCCATATTTCCTGGATGGGGATCGGCATGAAAAAAACCATGGACATATATCTGCAGGTACAGGGCCTTGACAATATGGGATGCTATCCGGCGGGTATCATAATGGTGTTGTTTCAGGCTGGCGAAATCCGATATTTTTACCCCTTCTACATATTCCATGGTTACCACCCGTTTGCCCGAGTAAGACCAGAATACAGCAGGAATAACGACGGTATCAACCGTTTTAAAATTGCGATGGAATATTTCTATATTGCGGGCCTCTTTCTCGAAATCCAGTTCATTCATCAGGGCCTGCCCCAGTTCGTCGATGACTTCGGACAATTTATAAAACTTTATCCATTCACTCCTTCGTTCCAACCATACCGATATTTCCCGCAGTATTTCCAGGTCAGTTTTAACCATTTCATCGATGCCCGGTCGTTTTACTTTTACCACCACCCTTTCGCCGGTTGCTAAAGTGCCTTCATGCACCTGGCCAATGGAAGCAGCAGCTATCGGACAGGGATTAAAATAGCTGAAATTTTTTTCTATATCCATACCCTCCTCGCTCAGTATTTTCTTAACTTCCTCCCAAGGGAAAGGGGGCACATTATCCTGCAAATTTTCCAGCTCTTTTATGTATTCAGGATTCAACCAATCTGCTCTGGTGCTGAGCAGTTGGCCCATTTTTATGAAGGTGGGTCCCAGTTCTTCAAATGCCGCCCGCAGGCGGCGAGCAGCATTTTTTTGCTGCAGCCGGTCATCTATTTTATCCTCCCTTCTCCTGGGGCTTATAAAAGGCAGGTTCAGGCGATCATATACCGAAGCAAACCCATATTTGATAAAAACGTTGGCTACTTCCCGATAGCGCGGTAAATGCCTGACCGTGTTTATAGATTGGTTTAGGGTCATTGAGTTCCTCCCACCCTTAGCATACTGCCGGGCTTACCCCGGCAGTACCCATATGTTGGTAATATTTTCAGGATAGTCTTCCTTCCAGATCATCGATTTTCTTTTTCAACTCCTCGATTTCTGACTGACTGCCGGCAAACAGGTCTTTAAGATCATTCAGTTCTTCCCGAATGACATTTCTTAATTCCTGTCTCTCTTCCTCGCCCCGTTTTATGGCATCGTCCACAAAGTTCCTGGCCTCATCTTTGCTCATCTCGCCTTTCTCCACCATTTCATGAAACATTTTCTCCGCCTTCTCTCTGCTCAGGCTGATAGCCCCCAGGCCGAAATAAATAGCTTTTCTCATCATGTATCCATTTTCCTCCTCATGGTCATTTTTATGTATTTTTAGCAGTATTAACCAAAGCTATACATTATCTTTTGGCCAATCGTTATTATTGACATGAAATTTCAATTATGATATATAAAAAATAGTATTAGCACTCTAGGGGCGAGAGTGCTAATAAATAGCTAATATAATAAAAAGGAGTTGTTAATCATGGCTGGTTTAGTACCTTTTAACAGAAACAGGTTAAGCGTAAGAACTACTGGCTTCGAGGACTTCTACAACATGCTTGATGACTTTTTTAACGATACATGGACACCTAGAAGGAGTTTATCAAG
>CAZBKS010000448.1:0-2565 GCA_964492475.1 uncultured Syntrophomonas sp.
TCAGCAAATTGACGGACATTAATGGTATTTGAATGGGCTCCTCGGCTACCACCGGCTTTTCCCTGAGAATAATGAATTTTTGGTTTTCCATCTGCAGTTTTCCAGGTGCTGCTGCACAATTTGATCCATTCATACTGGCTGTGCTCATTATCAGCAGGATTTAGCAGGTCGTGGAAACAGTCAAACACCACGGGTATATCGGTGTTTTGAGCTAATTCCATGACGTCCTTTACCGAGTAGTTTCTGTCGTCGTTTTCTATTACCAGTCTGCGTTTTATATGCAGAGGCAGCCTATTATAATTCTCTGAGAAGGACGCAGCTGCTCTGCTTTTATCTCCGTATACTCCCCCAATATGAAGTATGATTTTACTCTCCTGCCCTGCTGACAGGGCATCTAAAAATGCTGCATGATAATGCAAATCAGCTATGGCGTTTTCCAACACCCGCGGTTGAGGAGAATTAAGTACCGTATATTGCCCAGGGTGCATGGAAACCCTTAGGCCGGCCTTTTTTATCCTGCTGCCTATTCTGATAAAAAGCTCCCCGAATGCATTCTGCCAGGCAAATTTTATGGCCGGGTGAGAAGCAAATGGGATTATATCGGAGCTGATGCGAAAAAGGGAGATTCCCTGCTGAATATTGTAATCTATCATAGCCTCCAGAGCTGACAGGTTGGCGTAAGCAATGGCCCGGAGATTGCTCTCGGCAGCATTTTTGATCCGGCAATGCAAAATAGCAGTATTGATTTCCCCGATTACCTGACAGGCAAACCCGATGGACAAATACTCATCCCCGTTCCGTTTTTATTTCCTATGTATTTTACCCAATTAAGTTAAGAGTAAGTTAAGTGGGTCATGCACTAACTTACTAACTCAAACTTTTGCAGCCCTCCACTGAGTTCTTCGCCTTGGCAAGGAGCCCACAGGACCACCCCGTTAACGGGGCAACTGATGTGCCTCCATTTTCATTACAGCACAATTAAGGGTGCAATTTAGTTTCGCCCTCCTGCTCAATTACTTAAGAAAGCCCATAATTTGGTTCGCCGTTTCCCATGTACTGAGCCCCTATGGACACAAAATTATACCAGATTTAATAATATGTACTAAAAATAAAGAAAGGGGTAATTATTCTGGCTATTAAAACTATAACTCCAATAAAAGATGCCTATATTTCCCAGTATTATCCTGGTCAAAACTTTGGGGGTAGTTCTTATTTGTATATCAGCCAGTATCAACAGAGCGGAGACGACTATCGTTCTTTGCTTCAGTTTTCACTGGGTTCCATTCCTAAGGGCAGGCGAATCTTGTCTGCTCGTCTGCAGCTTACCATTTACCGAAATGAAATCCCATATGGTTCCAGCATTTACGCCAGCCTGAGGCGAATCCTGCAATCCTGGCAGGAATTTGGAGTCACCTGGAACAACCAGCCTGGTTCAACGAGTGTATTCAGCTTCCGAATTTCTTCTGCCAGGTCTCCTGGTTCCACCATAAGCCTGAATGTCACTTCTCTGGTCAGGAGATGGTACAGTGTACAAAGTTCAAATCTGGGGATAATGCTGAGGGGTAACGAAAACAGGAATTCTCTGGTAGGTTTTTACAGCGGAGAGTCAAATAGGGCTCCTAAAATGATAGTAAATTATACTAATTATTAGCGCCCTGGGGGCGGGCATTAACTTGTTTTAATTACCATAGTTTTGCTTGCCCCAATGCATTGATAAATTTAGAGGATTTTAATAAAAATGTTAGAATTATATTATCAAAATCGATTATTAATCTATCTCCGAGTTTTGTATCCTGAAGTGCGAGCACTATGGCGCAAAACCTATGGGTATACCGGGAAACGGGTATGCCTCCCATGTTTGGAAAGGGGAGCATTTGTATATAGCGGGTAATAAACCTGGCGTGCCTTCCTTTGCCGTCAGGTTTTTCTGTGCCTGTTTATAGGGTTATGATATATACCATTGGTAACTGGTATATCAGTATGACCATGTATTCAGTTATTTATTGGTTTCGCTGATTAGCCAACCATAGGAGAATTTAACGGTCAGTAAGGCAACCCGGGGCGGTAATATTGTATAGATTGGGTGTGTCTTTTAACGCTTTTAGCTGGCAGATAGGAATTAGATGTCTGCCGGATGACAGTGTACCAAAAGTGCATGGTGCTCTTATATTGGAGGGAAAGCAAAGATGTCAGACGATAGTATATTACGCGTTCATGATCTTCAGTTCAGCTATGGTTCCAGCAAGATTCTTCATGGTATAAACTTTTCCGTAGATAGGAGCATAATTTGTGGTCTGCTTGGTCCCAATGCTTCCGGTAAGACGACCCTTCTGAAATGTATAAATGGTTTGTTGAAAAGCAGCGGGGGTTATATAGAAGCCCGGGGGGCGCGGATCGACCAGCTTAGCCGCACTGAGATTGCCAGGATTATGGCCGTTGTGCCGCAGCAGACCAATGTTGTATTTGCTTTCACAGTGCTTGATATAGTGGTCATGGGCAAAGCTCCCTCGCTGGGAAAGACAAGCTCACCCGGAGAAAAAGAATATGAAGGTGCTGAACAGGTAC
>CAZBKS010000449.1:0-2560 GCA_964492475.1 uncultured Syntrophomonas sp.
TGGTATCGCTGCTGGTATTTCTCGGACCGCAAATTAGATTTCTTCAACCTGCTGCTGGGCAATCTCAATAATATACAGGTACTTAAATGGCTGGGGGAAGGGCCAGTTTTTTTGCTGCAGGACTTCTGGGCTTTTCTGCCCTGGCATATTGCCCTGAGACAGCCTCATCCAGAAAAGCTGCAGTTTATAGTTAATCTTTACAACTCAGAATCCCATCCAGCGATGATGCAGGTGGTAAATGCACTGAATCTTGAATCCTGCCAATATCTTCTATCCAGGACAGCCAATCAGGAACTGCGCAAGCTTTTTAAAGAGCGAGAGTCTAAACTCTTAAGAAACAAAAAACAAACCCTTTATGGGTTCACAAAATCACAAAAAAATGAATTTCCTGGTCTCTACGGCGATAAAGTCGATAACATCTTAAAAACTCTTGTTTTATTGCAGGATGCTAGTACTCAGAATTATCAGGACCCCTACTGTGCTGAACGTTTCACCAGGCTATTAGCAGCTGTAGAGGGGATTTTCCAGAGCGGTATGGTTGAAGATTCACTGGGAGTGCTGGTTGACCTCTATGAGGATTATCAGAGAAAAAACCGCCTGGTCAGCCTGCTGGAGGATGAGAGAATCCATCGCACCTTCTACCGCCTGCTGCGCCAGGTGATTCCGGTTTATGCCTTGATAAACCAGCCTCTAACCCCTTATGAATTGGCTGCTCGAATATACACCGAGCATTTTGCCCTTATAAATCCTGATCCAGCCGGCCTGCAGTATCTGGCGGTATACGAGAGCATCATAACAGCTTTGAATAAGCAGAACTCCAACATTTTATATGAAATCTATATGAAGAGCAGTATCCTTAATAAGTATCGACCTATTGACAGTCACCTAATTGAATCAGATGAAATGAATAAGGGCATTGCTCCCTCGCGTTTAGCAGGGTTTATGAAGATTATCGATCAAAGGATCTCCGCTTTGCCTCATGAATCTTTTATACTTATAGAGTACCTCCGTATGCTGAGCGTGATGAAGATGATTGCCTTGGATGACCAGATTGCCGGCGACCTGCTCGATCATTATGTCAAACTGTGGCAATGGCTGCCCTGCAGCCTGTTTATGAATGAGACTGTATACTCTCAGCTGGCTCCTCTGGCTGGAGACGTGAACCGCCGCCAGGCACGTGCCATTTGCGATGTGACAACGGATAATAATCACAAAAAACTGGAAGACCAAATCTCATCCAGGCCTGACTTATTCAGGATAAAAGATGCATGGTTGAAACGCCAGGTATTAGCAGCTCATTTTCTGGGGGTATTTAGATGAATATTAATGATTTAAACCTGGACACCTACGGCCAAAATGTGGAAGGCTTCCTCCTCCGGCTTCGCAGTGAAGTAGAGGAAATAAGTCAGCAGTTTGAAAACGATAGTAACGCCGAAAATTTAGACCGTTACCTGTTGGCGGTAAACTCCTTTTATTATCGCAGTTTTCATGAAACCTTCTGGCCGGGTTACAAAAAGGATATAAAAGAAGATATTAGCCGGCTGTTGGAGCTGAAAGTACAAGAAAACCTGTTAATAAAACATATTGCTGCTATAATTAAGCGCCATGCTAATTTATTCAACCAGGTAAAAAACACTTCCGCCCGTCTGCAGCAGTTAAAACTGTATATTATGGAGCAAAGGGCTTCCTTTAACGATGAAATAGATCGTCAGGTGCTGGAGCTGGTATATGCTTTTAATGAAATCCGGGCTAAACTCAGGGCACTCGAAGAATTTATCGGCGGGCTTGATGAAATCTCATCTGGATTGACATCTTTTAATAGTCAACACCGTTCACAGATGCTGATTATGGGTGCCCGGTCCTTATGTGATGCTGATCTGGAAGACCCCCTGGTAAACATTTCTTTTTATCGGTTGCTCAAACAGCAGGGCTATATATTCGATCTTATTCAGAAATGCACCTCAGATAACAGCATCATACCGGAACGTATTGCCAAAGTTCGCAGCCTGCTGGCCAGCAGCACCCTGGATCTTCCTGAAGAGTTCCGCGATTTCTACAAATTCCAAATCCAGGCGACTTCACTCCATTTTGCTGAACTTATGCTGTTAAACTTACAGGTTCACGACCAACCGAGGCTACAGGAAATAACACTGGAGTTTTCAGAATTCTTCGCTATCTGGCTGGAGTTACTGAATTTCATAATTTCTTATATCTCCAAACCTGGTTTTAAACTGATACCGGATTTGTACAGGCTTAACCACAGCCAGCCAGGTTACCTGAAAGAATTGTATTATGATGTGTCATCCACCCGCAAGAATATTGAGGAAGTTGGAAGAGATATGGATGATACCCAGGATATTGATTTCATCTATTTCCGCACTCAGGTGCTGAATATTCTGGAGTTCTCTGCTCCCCTCTATAAAGCTATAGCTTATGAGAGCCCGGTCGGTGAAATATCCCTTTTGACAGCTCGTATCCAGCAGATCAGCCTGGCTTTTACCATTATGGAAAGCAGAATAAGAATTTTAACGGAAGAACATATGCATACAGCCAGTATCGT
>CAZBKS010000450.1:0-2554 GCA_964492475.1 uncultured Syntrophomonas sp.
ATAGAATAAAGGGCAGCCATAGCCCGTTCCATATCCTGTTTACTGATACCCAGGATCAATTCGCCGATATTTATCAACCTGTTTTCGGTAAGAGTACCGATCTCCCCAAAATCAATAAAACATATCTGGTTTTCATTTACGATTATTATGTTGCCTGGATGGGGATCAGCCTGAAAAAAACCATGAAATACAATCTGGGATAAAAACGTTTCCGTACCCAGGCGGGATATCTTCCTTACATCCCAGCCTCGTCTCTTTATCTCCTCAATATCATTCAGCTTGACTCCTTCGATATACTCCTCGGTAAGGATTTTGCCCGTGGTATATTCCCAGTAGACCCGGGGTATGATCACCCGGTCATCACTAGCAAAATTGTTAAATACTATCTCAGTGCTCCTGGCTTCACGGGCATAATCCAGCTCGCGCAGAAACATCTTGGCATAATCTTGTATCATGGCTGCGACGTTAAGCCGTTTGGCTTCATTGGATTGTCTCTCGGACAACCTGGCCAGAGTCAGGAGTATCTGCAGGTCATTTTCCACCTGCCGTTCTATGCCCGGGCGCTGTACTTTTACGATAACCCGTTCCCCGCTCTTCAACGTTGCTCGGTGCACCTGCCCGATGGAAGCAGCGGCCAGCGGCTGGTAATTGAAATCCTGGAATATCTCATCTGGATGTCCCAATTCCTTGATTAACTGCTGGACAACATCCTCATAGCTCATAGGGGGGACTTTGTCCTGCAGGCGTTCCATCTGTTCTATATAGGGAGGGGGGAGAAGATCAGGCCGAGTGCTCAATACCTGTCCCAGTTTTATAAAAGTAGGCCCAAGTTCCTCCATGGTTTTTCGTAATTTCTCCGCCATCAGGTAATGGGCTTCTTTCCTGCTCTTCATGACATCTCTCCGACTTGCCACAGGAGCCAAACCGGTCAGGCCAAATCTTTGCACCACATACCCCAGCCCATTTTTTATCAAAACCCCCACAATTTGCTGCCGGCGACGGATATTTCTATACTTCTGTTTCAAACCCATCTCGGTTCCCCCTTAAGGCCAATCAGTCTATAAATCTATTTTGTTATATAATTCGATTTTATTCCCAACTTTCCTCTTATTCTACCGGAAGGGCAACACTGTTCTCCTGAAGCCAGTCAACAAACAGTTGATGCTGTCCATGCAGAGAATGGAAGCAAATATATTTATGTATTACCTTACACCCAGGTTAATTTTTCAAGGGGGGACTAGCTAACATAAGCAGATCACCTATGGTTAAGATTTATTTATATACCCTGTAATCTGCTACCCGGTTCAACATCATCCAGAAGAGATAGGCTGGAACGCTGGCAGCCAGGTTTTCTTCACCCTTCTTAATGTCAGCTGAGTTTATCAGTCCTTTTTTGGCCAGTTCATCTATAGCCGCTTCGCCACTTTCTATCATCCATTTTTCCAATGCCACATCAATCACCCCATTTCTCAAGTCCTCAAATAGCCTGCTCCAGGGAAAATTAGGTCCCGGACAGTTTGGCCGGTTCACACTGTCAATGCGGTAATGCCCAATAATATGATCTTCATCGATCGGAATAGTATGTTTTTCAATCAACTGCCTGTGCAACCATAAAGTTGCCTGGTACTGATCATCGGTAAGGGTGCCGTCTCCACCCTGGGTTCCGTAGCCCTCATGTTCGATGCCTATAGTATATCGGTTGGGATTAGTGCCGCTGTACAGGCTCCAAGACGGCTTGTTTACTTGTCCAGCATGCCAGCTGGCCTCACTGTCAGCTACCATTTGAATTATCTGCCCCTGGCGTGTCACCAAGTAATGTGCGCTCGCTTCTGCTGCCGGATTCTGCAGCCAGCTTAAGCATCCCGGGTATTTGCCGGCGGTAATATGATTAACTATCGCCAGTATCTCCCTGCCATTTCTGCTGCTTTGATTTGGAGACGGTTTTTGCTCAATCTTGTATTCCCTTGCCACCTATGCTCACCTCCTATAGCCTAAAACCTGCTACTTGAAAAAGTTATACTTCCCCATACTGTCCTCCCTCCCAGAAGAGATTTTTTAATGTAAATATGATTCCACTGCCAAAACCCTGTTTGCTTGCATAAATATGCTGGAGGCATCGACAGAGCAACACATTATACCTTTTTAAAGTGAAATCAAATATACTTATGAGTAAGCAATTCGCCGAATGATCTGTAATTTCCTGTCAATTAGATGTGGGTACAGAGAAAAGCCCCCCATTAATTCCCTAAATTAATGAGGGGCTTCATCTTTATCTTAAATTTTGCCAACTGAGTTTGGATTCCGGGATGTATTACATCATGCCAGGCATGCCGCCGCCCATGCCGCCGCCCATACCGGCCATAGCTTTCATTTCATCATTGGGTTTTTCAGTGATAATAGCTTCAGTGGTTAATACCATGGCGGCAATACTGGCTGCATTCTGAACCGCGGAGCGGGTGACTTTAGCCGGGTCTATAATACCAGCCTGAATCATGTCTTCATATACTCCGGTCATAGCATTATATCCAATACCAGCGGCGGCTTCTTTAACCTT
>CAZBKS010000451.1:0-2545 GCA_964492475.1 uncultured Syntrophomonas sp.
GATATTCAGCGTAGCGACAATGGCAATAATAATCCTTAACGCGGAATATATAGGGAACCGCTGGCTCAATGACCCGCGAACCATATTATCGATGCGGATATTTGCCTTAAGCCTGCCCTGTATCTCCTTGTCATCCGTTTTGACCGGATATTTTATTGCTGTGCGTAAAGTTATCAAGTCAGTGGCGGTACAGTATTTGGAACAGCTGATAAAAATAGCTGCGACAATACTGTTTCTTGGCATATTTATACCCAAAGGGCTTGAATATGCCTGCGCGGCTGTAGCTGCAGGAGGCTGCACCGGCGAGCTTTGCTCATTCCTGCTTCTGTATTTCCTTTATAAAACTGACCGGCAGGGAGTAAGTAAAAGCCGCGAAGCCGGACCCAATCTAATATCACGCATGCTCCGTATAGCCATGCCCGTAGCGTTCAGCGCATATACTATGTCTATTGTAAGAACCATTCAACAATTATTAATACCCTACGGACTGAAAAAGAGCGGTGAGTCAAGCAAGGAAGCCATTTCCACCTTCGGCGTAATCCAGGGCATGACCATGCCCATAATAATGTTCCCTGCAGTGCTCCTTGAAGCGATTTCCGAACTAATCGTCCCGGAATTGGCTGAATGCCGGGCAGGGAAGAGTTACAAGCGAATGAACTATATCATAGCCCGTGTTTTCAACCTGGGAGTTATCTTGTCCATAGGGGTGGCGTGTTTGTTCTGGCGCTATTCCAAAGAACTGGGAATGACCATTTACAATAATCCGGAAGCCGCCTATTTCATTATGATGCTGGCCCCTCTGATTCCAGTTATGTACCTTGATAATATCGTGGATAATATGCTGAAAGGCATAGACGAACAGGTGAGTTCAATGAAATATAATATGTTCACATCATTAATTAATATTATTATGACATATTTACTGCTGCCCAGATATGCCATAATCGGGTACCTCATTACGACTTATATCACCAGGATACTGAATTTTGCCCTGAGTCTAAACCGGCTGGTAAGAGTGACCAGACTGGAAATTGACTGGCACAGAATAGTCAAATCCGTGTTCTGTATAATCGGGGCCATTGGTATTACGGTTCTGTTGGAAGATATAGACCTGGTAAATCCCACTTTGATTTATTTACACCTCATATTAACAGCTGCTATCTATATATTCCTTCTGCGTGTGTTCTCCTGTATAACCCACGATGATATCATATGGGTCAAATCCTTGTTTTCAAAAACACCTTAGAACTTGTTTTTTAATACAAAATTGCAAATATGACAAACGGTATGGCAGCCTTTTTGAACTGACTGGCTGACTATATAAAAAATGAAGAGATTGAGCTGCTGATGCCATTCTAGGCACTGCTTGGTCCACCTCACGAATTGGCCTCCGGCCATGGGTGGTTAATACGTATTAATACGTTTACATACGTATTGTTACGTAATATTATGTAATCATATTCATGAAGGAGGTTTGGAATATGAAATATGTTTACCCTGTGATATTTACTGAAGATAACGGAAGTTATAGCGTAAGTGTTCCTGATTTGCCAGGATGCTTTACTTGCGGGAATACACTCATTGATGCGATTGAAATGTCGCGTGATGCTATATCTATGTGGCTTTGTGATGCTGAAGATAAAAAAGAAACTGTTCCATCTTCTAGTAATCCAAAAGATTTGATATGTGAACCTAATTCACTTGTTAATCTTATTGATGTTGATACGCTGGCATACCGCCGTGAAAATGATAATAGGGCTGTCAAAAAAACTCTTAGTATTCCTAACTGGCTAAATATTAAAGCTGAAAAGGCAAATATTAATTTCTCTCAAACCCTGCAAAAAGCACTGAAACAGCAGCTGGGAATATTTGAATAACAAAAGTAAAATATAAAAGCGTCCATATTGTGGGCGCTTTTATTTTTCCCGACAGAGGGGCAGACCGTTGTATTTCCTGGATAATGTCTTGGTTCCAAAACTGTGCTACAATAAACTTGAGGTGATTTAGATGTCTGCAAGTGGAACAATTTTGCCCGATGCACGTGAGAATCTCAAGTCTTTGATTGATCGTTTGAATGATGAACAGGTATATGCTTTATGGGTTATCCTGCAGTCATTGGTCTTGCCGGTTGAAAAAATAAGTGAGCAGGAAGCTCTTGAAATTGCTGAAGCCAGAGCAGAAATAGAGGCCGGAATAGGAATAAAAGCTGAGGATATTTGGCGTGAACTCGGAATTTGAGATCATATTTTCACCCAAAGCATTTAAAGACTTAAAATCCCTTGACAAGGCAATTCAAATAAGGATTAAAGAAGCGATACTGAAGCTTAACCGATTTCCCCCTAATGCGGACATCCTCAAATTAAAAGGCGGCCAGGGAAGTGAGTTCAGATTAAGAGTTGGTGATTGGCGGGTAGTGTTTGAATACCGATTCCAAGAGAAAGAGGTACTTATTTTAACTATTAAAAACCGAAGAGATGTTTATAAATAGATTACTGTAACCGTTAAACTAAAATGGACAGAAAACAACAAATAAGAATGAACAGTA
>CAZBKS010000452.1:0-2544 GCA_964492475.1 uncultured Syntrophomonas sp.
CCTGGTCGAGATTGTTTACTTCCATTGCCGAACTCTGTTGTTTGATACCTCCTGCTTGGATACTAATATCTCCATCTGCAATAGAAACCAGTTCATTAAACAGGCTTTGCTGATTGTTTTGATTATCATAGCTCAGCGTAGTAGTAGAAAATATTACATAGTCTTTGACTGCAGCTTTTATCGGCAGCCCGTTTGTTTCTGCACTGTATTGATACCAGTCTTCATGCACCCGTTCCAGCTTTAGGGTTCCTTCCTCCCTGGTAGAATTCCATCCATTCGTATTAAGACCGGGTTCCAAGTCCTGTATGCATATCGTTTCATGAATATTACCCTGCTGATCGGTTACAACCTGCCATTGATATTGCCCAGCCAAGGCTGCAGGAGTAAAACCCAGGACTATTAACCAAACCAGGAATATCGCCAGTATATGCTTATTCACCCTTAGTCCCCCCCTCTTTAAGAAATATCATCATTTAAAGCTTATACCAGAAAATAGTGGAATTCAACTAAAAACAGTAATTCTAATATAATTACCGGGAAACGGGGACAGGTTCCTTTTCCCAGTTTCTGTTTTGAATACTGGGAAAAGGAACCTGTCCTCGTTTCCCTGAAAAGAGGTGCCGTGCAGGCACCTCTTGCAGATCATATAATTCTTAATATATAAATTGTGTATTATTTAACTTCTACACTGCCGCCAGCTTCTTCAATTTTGGCTTTGATGGCTTCGGCCTCTTCTTTATTTACTTTTTCTTTTATCGGGTTGGGAGCTTCATCAACCAGAGCTTTGGCTTCCTTCAGACCCAGACTGGTAATCTCTCTTACAACTTTAATAACATTAATCTTCTTCTCTCCTGAAGAAGTCAGTATTACATCAAATTCGGTCTGTTCTTCAGCAGCTTCAGCCGCAGCTGCAGGAGCAGCAGCAACTGCCATCGGGGCAGCAGCACTTACACCAAATTCTTCTTCGAGAGCTTTAACCAATTCGGATAATTCTAGAACTGTTAATCCTTTAACGATATCGATAACTTCCTGTACTTTACTCATTAATATTACCTCCTAATAAATTGTTATTTTTCTTAACTGGCAGCTTTCTGTTCTTTAATCTGATCCAGTGCTCTAACCAGCCCGGTCAGATTAGCATTAAGCACATATACGAAGCTGGTAATGGGCGCCTGCATAGTGCCCACCACTTGAGCCAGCAGCACATCCCGGGGTGGTAATTCTGCTAGGTTTTTTATTTTCTCAGCCGATACTACCTGCCCCTCCACTATACCTACTTTAACTTCCAGCTTTTTATACTGTTTTATAAACTCATAAATGGTCTTGGCTGGCCCTACCGGGTCTTCATTACTGAACAGAACAGCGTTAGGCCCCTCCAGTTTTTCAATGACCTCAGCATAACCCGTATTTTGCAGGGCGAATTCAGTCAGAGTGTTTTTTACCACCCGGTATTCAACCCCGGGAACTCTTAATCTATCTCTTAAGACAGTCATTTCTTCAACGTTGATACCCCGGTAATCGGTGAAAACTACCAGCGCAGCATCCTGCAGTTTCTGTTCAATGTCTTTTACTATCTTTTGTTTTTGTTCTATCTTGGGCATTTCTATTTTCACCCCCTTCTATCTTCAATAAATTCATTCACACTTGCTTCCTGCTGCAAATTAAAAACCTCTGCAGACGTGCAGAGGTTTGAATATTGACTACTAAATAATCAGTATCTATATCATAACCTCGGCAGGCGAACTTTTGTTCTTTAAGGCTTCAGCCACCGGCTGTCTACAGTTTCAATTTGCAATTTTTAATAAGTATACAACACTATTCCAGTTTTTATTTGTTGGCAGCCATTAATACCAGGGGATTAACTTTAATTCCAGGTCCCATGGTAGAACACACATTTACAGATCTCATATACTGCCCTTTGGCCGCAGCAGGCTTGGCTTTTATCAGCGCTTCGGCCAGAACATTTAAATTGTCCTGCAGTTTTTCAACATCAAAGGATACTCTGCCGATGGGGGCATGTATTATGGAGGTTTTGTCGACTCGATATTCGATACGACCTGCTTTTAATTCATTTACGGTTCTTTCAACATCAAATGTAACCGTACCGGCTTTGGGATTAGGCATCAAGCCTCTCGGACCTAGGATTTTACCCAGTTTCCCGACTACTGCCATCATATCCGGCGTAGCTACTGCTACATCAAAATCAAACCACCCACCCTGAATTTTTTCCGCTAGGTCTTCGGCTCCTACATAATCGGCTCCTGCCAATTCAGCTTCTTTATGCTTTTCTCCCTTAGCAAAAACCAGTACTTTCCGGGTCTTGCCTGTTCCATGGGGAAGGCTTACAGTTCCTCTGACCTGCTGATCAGCATGACGAGGATCTACTCCCAATTTGATATGAACTTCTACTGTCTCATCAAATTTGGCCGCTGAGAGCTCTTTAACCATTTTTAAAGCCTCAGCCGGATCAAAGAGCATAGTTTTGTCGTATTTCTTTTCCTGTTCGCGATATACTTTTCCATGTTTCATAATTTTACCTCCTGG
>CAZBKS010000453.1:0-2542 GCA_964492475.1 uncultured Syntrophomonas sp.
ACACTATGGTAGTAAAAATGTGGGAAGTCCACATTTTACTAGAATGATGCCGGGCAGCTTCAAGCATATAGTCTATTTTCTCTCGCTTGTTAGAACGTTTAGAGCAAGTTCTGCGTTTGTAGAAGTTCTTCCACTCATTGCTGTTGCGGGCAATGAGTGGGAACAAGCGAGGATTATGCTCGGTATAGGTGCAATAAAAGGACCGTAAGGAGAAGGAGAGCAAGGTGAATCGCATTTTGCCCCAAGACCATTCAAGATAGCGAAAGCCTTGACGGTAACTGTCCCACCCAGAATTACAATCAGGTTGAGAATAGATTCGTAAGCAACTATCTAAATAAATGGAGGAAGGATTCTATGGATTTGAACAAGTATCCAAGAGAGAGCAGAGACTGGAAAAGGGAAGACCTGATAATTGATGAACGGTTTGAACAATGCAAGAAAGAATGCTGTTTTGTACACATTATGTTCGCCATTAACGCCGCTTTTCTGATATGGGATATGTTTGTGTTGGGATCTGGAGAACCCACCAAGTGGATATTTGTGATGGGACTTCCCCTGCACTTTTTCTTGCTGGTGGTGGAGCAAATCGTATGGGTATGCTGTATCTGGTTTGTCGTCACCTACATATTCAAGGACATGGAGGTCGACCCCATCGGGAAAATCATTCCACGGGAAAAGAGAAACCACGGGAAAAGAGAAAATAGGAAGGAGGATATATCATGGAACTTGTGATCGGTTCACAACGAACTGTCATTATCGCTGTTTTCACGCTGTTTATTGTTATCCAGTTGGTCTATGCATTTCATAGCAGAAAGACCTTGTCAAAGACCGCCCTGGACAAATATGTTTCCGAGTTCTATACCGGTGGCCGCGGAATGGGCAGCGTCATTGTAGCTTTTATGGTGGCAGCCAGCCTTTCCGGTGCGGGCGTGTTCATGGGTATGCCAGGCAGCGCATATGTCATTGGCCAATCCTTCTTTGTCATCTGTTTCTTTTCCCTAAGCGCGAATTTTATTATGTTGGGTACCGCGGGAAAAAAGACCGGAATCTGTGCACGCCGCGGCAATTTGCAGTCCTTTATCAGCCTGCTGGTTGACCGTTTTGACAGAAGCAAGGGCTTTAGTACCTTAAGCTCTGTTGTATTACTGGTCTTCCTTGGCATGTTTGCTGCAAACACCTATACCGGCGGCGCCAAGTTGTTCCAGGCCATGACCGGTCAGAGCTACACCATGGGCCTCGTTATCTTCACCGTTATGATACTCGTAACCGCTATTCTGGGTGGTATTACCGGCGTGGCTACTGCCATAGCAATTCAGGGTGTCATCATGACCGTATGCTGCATAGTTCTGTTTGCTTTTGGTGTCGGTTCAGTGGGTGGTTTTGATAACGTGTTCTCCACGCTGGTGAAGACCGCTCCCGAATGGTTCGCGCCTAACTGGAGCTGGCAGATGGTCGTAGGTTACGCTTTCTTAATGGGTCCAATGTGTATTGCCCTACCCCAGGGGGCTATGAGCTCGCTGGTACATAAAAACACCAAATCACTTCATTCTGCTATAAAGATTGGTGTGGTAGCCATGTTCATCTGGGAAATGTGTCTTAATTTCTTAGCTCCTGTAGCAAGATACACCTTCCCTGACCTGCTTATAAACGGATACTCCGCCGATATGGCCATTCCGTTCCTTGTAATCAACAAAATGCCCTCCGTGGCGGCAGGGCTCTGCCTCGCAGGCGTGGCTGCGGCTGTGCAGTCTTCCATCAACGGGATGGCAGTTACTCTGAGCAGCGTCGTGGTAAAGGATCTGTTTGAGATTTGGCGCCCGAATACCTCGGCAAAAACCCTCAAGAAGGTCTCGCAGATCTCCACCATTGCCATCTGCATCATCCTTTTCTGGTGGGCCAGTGATCCTCCCCCCCTCCTTGCGCTGCTTGTCATGTATGCGTCCGGCGGCCTCGCCGCTGCCTTTGCTGCCCCAATAATTCTAGGCAACTATTGGCCCAGGGCGAACAAATACGGCGCTTCGGCTGCTATTATCTTCGGTGTAGCTGCCTATCTGTTAACGGATAAAAAAATTATTCTAACCTTCTTCCCCTTCGGCTCAGTCATGGCCGGAGTTATCGTATCCTTCATCGCCATGATAATCGTTAGCCTGCTGACGCCAAAGACCACCTGGGAGACCATCACCCGCTGGTTCTCGCCAACATATTTCGGTGCCGAGGAAACATACAAATAATTCAATGAAGCAGATACCCATGGCTACCCTACTCAAATGTAATATTGCATGCGTTATGATATGCAATTTGGAAAAACCAAAAATATCTTCATTGCTGCTGCTGGTATGTCAATCACTGATAACCTGCCTGTTTATTTTCAGGTGGGTTATTATTGTTGTATCAAGAAGTACCAGGTTGCTTTGCTCTATTTCATGTTAATGGTTCTCATAAAGCTCTGGCAGGATTTCTAAACGCATAACCAGAATAATAAAATTAGAATAAATATTTACTAAGTTTTTTCCTTTCTGGATTTTTACTATTAAAAACGTAT
>CAZBKS010000454.1:0-2539 GCA_964492475.1 uncultured Syntrophomonas sp.
CGCACCGGTCCCTTCTCCCAGTCTTAAATCAAGCTGCAGGGTTGGTTTCAAGTCCATTTCCTCCAGTACTATCCTGTGCCCGGGTTCCTGGGACAGGTGGGAAGCAATCATATAATATCGGCAGTAAGGGTGCAGTTTGTAGGCCACCAGAGCTGCTGTGCTGGATATGAAGCCATCCAGTACTACCGGCACCTTCCTGGAAACAGCCCCGAGAATTACCCCGGTTAAGGCGGCTATCTCCAAACCCCCAACTTTTCTCAACACATCCAGCGGTTCTGCAGCATCGGGACGGTTTACTGCTATAGCTTTCTTTATTGCTTCCCGTTTTCTCATTAGCCCTTCATCGTCAATTCCTGTTCCCCGCCCAGTAATAAGTTCCAGGTCTTTACCAGTCAGGCAGGCCAGTATGGCCGAACTGGGAGTAGTGTTACCTATTCCCATCTCACCGATTGCCACTATAGTAGCTCTTCTATCGATCTCCAGGTTAACTATTTCTATGCCTGCTTCTACCGCAGCTATTACTTCTTCTTCGGTCATAGCCGCATCTTTAACCATGTTCCTGGTACCCGGCCTAATTTTTCGAATGTTTAATTCCGGGTGTTCAATAAGGTCGCCTTTGATACCCACATCGGTTACTACTACCCCGGTATCAGCTTGATTGGCCAAGACATTTATGGCTGCACCATGATTAAGGAAATTGATTACCATCTGCCTGGTTACCTCCTGGGGGAAGGCACTAACTCCTTCTTCTACCACTCCATGGTCACCGGCCATTACCATAACCACTTTAGGCCCCAGAACCGGTATAGCCTTGCCCTGAATGGCAGCCAGTTGTACCGCGATCTCTTCCAGAACCCCCAGACTCCCCGGCGGTTTGGTAAGACTATCCAGCCGCTTCTGAGCTTGTTCCCCTGCCTTGCGGTCTACATCAGCTATTCCCGCTAAAGTCCTGCTTAACAGTTCCACTTGCAACAACCTCCTCTCCTTTTTTTAAAGAAAAAAAGTTCTCAGGCCAAAATAGCTCAAGAACTTTTCCATCATCCTCAATATGCTTAATACTTCCCGGCAGGCTTCCTGACTTCCGACTCCAACGCCTTTTGGCCAGCCTTCCCAGGTAAACCCAGTGGCTCTATGGGCCAGGCTCGTCGGTTACAGTGGCGGGACCGTTCAGGACTTGCACCCTGATTTCCTTTTACCCCTTATACGGGCACCCGAAGTATTATATTCTTATGTTAATTAATTTATTATATTTTCCTCTTTATGGCAAGCAGCGTTTGACATTATATCTTTTACTCAGTCTGTTAACTTCTGATAAGCTTATGCTGCTCAGCGGGTCAAGTGACCTATCTGTTTCCAGGGGCAGGATATCTACTGCCTTTTTGTTGCTGGCATCGCTGGCAGTCGTTATTATAGCCCTGCCACCGGTTATTGCCGCAATTTTCCGGCTTAGAAGATTACCTCCTATATCCGATAGCAAGCTGATGACATTATTGCCTTCTTCATCCACAACTACCACCGCTGGATTATGAAATCCGGAAGCTAATAAGGGAGCCATACTTCTTACTACTGTATCTGCTGTCATAATGCATATTAGATAGGTTGAGTTTTGAAAAGCTTCTTCAAATATTGCGGACCAGTGTTTATAATAAGTCACTGATTTACAGGAGTAAAACATCTTGAGTCCCAGGGGAATGTATACCCGGCATCCTTCCAGCTCTCTGCTTAAGCCAACTGCCAACTCCGCTCCCGGACGGGTTAAGCAGAGAATAGATATTTTTCTACTATAAAAGGGGACAATCATCAAACCTTTTGTCTTCATCAGCACTTCCTCCCCACCAAATTCAGTATTGTAACCTTAAATAAAAAATTTCACCCTCCGGGAAAGGGCGAAATTGCATAATAAATAACAATTTATACATCCATAAAATCCATGAACTATCTTTCCTCGAAGTGTTCCATGTAAAAGCTAGACAGGTCTCCTGGCTCGCATATCATTCTCCCCTTAACCCTTCCCGATTGCTCAGTGGTCATGCTAAGGTTTGTAAATGCTCACAGTGGCGGGACCGCTCAGGATTTTAACCTGATTCCCTATTAAGCCCTTAAGGGCATCCAACTTAATACTATTCAGTTGTAAGTTAATACTTGATGGCCAAAGTTTATCACAAACAACAACTCACAACAAGACTTTTTACAAATATTTACTATCCAAACATTCTGATACAGCAGCAACACCTGTTGTTGATTTAGCGAAATTCCAACTCCCATTAATGACTACCGGTGATGCAGTAACCATGAAACTCCGAATTGATCAAAATATCTTTACTTTTGGCCTCCAAGCCAGTTATAGTATAAATTGGGAATATCGTTAAAAGATAAGTCAAGGACCGTTCCTTGACTTACTCATTGGAGGTTTTTTCATGTGCATGGTTCTTTGGGCCAGTGATTGTCATACCAAATACAAGCTGGTGGTGGCAGCTAACCGGGATGAATTCTATAAGCGTCCCACCCTGCCGGCAGCTTTCTGGCCTGATAATCCACA
>CAZBKS010000455.1:0-2539 GCA_964492475.1 uncultured Syntrophomonas sp.
AAGACACTCGAGGAAGCATACATCCTCACTTCCCTTGCAGAGCACAGCTGCCGTGGCTTCATTTTTTGATCTGCCACCCGGGCAATTTTAAAATCCCCAACTGCAGCCGCGCCGATAATAATATCACAATCAGGCTGGTATTTCTGCATAATTTCACACATCTCTTCTGCTCCCCAGGTGGAGATATATTTTACCCCCGAGGGAGGTTTAAGGGATGACCTGCCGCTGACCAGTATTACCTCAGCCCCCCGGCTGGCTGCCTCTTCAGCGATAACAAAACCCATTTTGCCAGTACTGCGATTGGCAATAAACCTTACCGGGTCAATATCTTCACAGGTAGTACCCGCATTTACCATCAGTCTTTTTCCTCTTAAATCCTGTTTGGGATTTAGCATTTTGATTATTTTGTTATATATAGTGTCAATTTCCGGCAGTCGTCCCGGTCCAATGCTGCCGCAGGCCAGGACTCCGCTGGAGGGGTCCATTATCTCATATCCGTACCTGCTCAGTTTATCCAGGTTGTCCTGCACCATCGGGTTTTTATACATATTGCTGTTCATGGCTGGAACTACCAGTACCGGAGCCGTGTTAGCCAGTACTACCGTTGAAATTAAATCATCGGCAATTCCATGAGCCATTTTGCCAACAATATTCGCTGTCGCAGGTGCTATAACCAGCAGATCCAACTGTTCAGCAATCCCTATATGCTGTACTTTCCACTCGTGTGAATCCTGCCACAAATCAGTTATAACTTCTCGATCGGATAGAGTTTTAAAAGTCAGCGGTGTAATGAATTTAGTAGCGCTTTCAGTCATCATGACTATAACATCTATGTCATCTTTTTTCAGTTTGCTAACCAGGTCTGCTATTTTGTAGGCTGCAATACCACCCGTTACACCAATGCCAACTATCTTTGACATGCCTATCCTCCTTAATGCCGGGTAAGAATCAGTCAATTTTAACTCTTCCACCCATTATGTCCTCCAGAGCTTCAGTCACCATAGTCGATAAGCGATAGTCTTCATCTTTCTTTTTTTCAGATAAGCTACGCGCTCTTTTAGCCACAGCTACCACTACCGCATATTTGCTATCCGCAATATTTATCAAGTCTCTTGTAGAAGGAGGTATCATTAATAAATCACCCCAGACTTAAATTATTTAACTTGCATCGTTCAGCCTGAATTATGGAACGAACTTTCTCAACTGCTTCATTAATGTGGTTATTAATAACCACATAATTATAATATTTGATGTGAGCCATCTCTGCTTCACAAGTAGCCAGACGTAAATCAATGCTGTCCTGGGAGTCTTGACCTCTGGTGCATAGACGCCGGGCCAATTCATCAAGATTGGGCGGAGATAGAAATATAAAAACTGCTTCCGGCATTTTGTTCCTAACCTGCAAAGCACCCTGTATATCAATCTCCAGCAGTACGTCAAAGCCCTTATTTAAATTATTCAGTACAAAATCCCGGGGGGTTCCATATCTGTTTGCGTACACCTCTGCCCATTCCAACAGCTTATCATCTTTTATCATTTCTTCAAATTCGTTTTCTCCAACAAAGAAGTAGTCCTTCCCATGCATTTCCCCGCTTCTTGGTTTTCTGGTGGTAGCTGATATAGACAGACAAATATCATTCATTGTTTTAAGCAATGCTTCTTTTATAGTCCCTTTTCCAACTCCTGATGGTCCCGATAAAACAAACAGTATCCCTTTTCTCTCTAGCAATATATACACATCCTATTAGCTGCTCTTCCTTATACTTCCTCACTGGCTTCTTTGGAAGTAAGTCGGTTAGCTACTGTCTCCGGCTGAACCGCAGAAAGAATGACATGAGAACTATCGGCAATAATAACCGCTCTGGTTCTACGACCATAAGTAGCATCAATCAATATCCCTTTTTCCCGGGCTTCTTGAATAATGCGTTTAATAGGAGCAGATTCCGGGCTTACTATGGCAACAATTCTATTTACTGCCACAATGTTGCCAAAACCTATATTGACCAGTTTAATATCCATACGTATCCGGTCTTAACCGGGCCACCTCCCTAGCTATTCTATATTTTGCAATTGTTCCCTTATTTTCTCAACTTCAGCTTTTACATCAACCACGATTTGACTCATTCTAAGGTCGTTGGACTTGGAAGATATGGTGTTTATTTCACGGAACATTTCCTGAACCAGAAAATCACACTTGCGGCCTACCGCATCATTAACCGCCAGCAAGTCCTTTAAGTGTTGCACATGACTCTTGAGCCTGACAATTTCCTCAGTTATACTGGTTTTATCAGCAAATATCGCAACTTCCTGCAATAGCCGGTTCTCATCCGGCATGTCCTGCTCCAGCACTTCCAGTATCCTGGACTGCAATTTATTACGATATTCAACTTCCACTGCGGGGGCTCTTTCTTCCAGTTCTCCGGCATAGGATAAAATCAGGTCATTGCGGGCGAGTATGTCCTGGACCAAATTCTGACCTTCTTTATCCCTCATATCCGTTACTCCATTTACAGCAGTTTGAACCGCTTTTTGCAGTACC
>CAZBKS010000456.1:0-2522 GCA_964492475.1 uncultured Syntrophomonas sp.
TTCTTTTCTCAGATATATTAGTCAATACTCCCACCGTACCAGCGAATTTGCCTGCTTTATCCAGGAAAGCAGCCCGGTTTATTATTAAATCAAGAATACTGCCATCTGCATGTTTGAAACTATACTCATGGTGAACGTGGCGCGGAAATTCCATCAAGTCCTGCTCTATGGCTAGTATTTGATCTATAACCGGCGGTACCAAATATGATTCCAGAATATCTATAGTCTGGTTAAGTATTTGTTCCTTGCCCATGCCCACATACATTTCAAATGCCTTATTGCAGTTGAAAAAGCGTCCCGCTTTATCTTTAAAAAATATCGGGTTAGGTATGGTATCAATAAGAGTCTGCATGAATTCCAGCTGATTGCATAATTCTTCGCGGGTGTCAATGATATCGGTGATATCATTGAAAAAAGCCGCGAATTCACCTGGTACAGGCGAAAAAAGAGCAAATTCCAGTATCTGCTGGCGGGGATGATAGTAATATTGAAAACGTTCTTGAACATTTCCAGTTTTAATTTGTTCACAAGCAATATCCCAGTTGTCAATAATATCAGGAAATAATTCATGCACTGATTTGCCATGCAAATCAAGTTTTGTTTTGCACATTAACTGCTCCACCGCAGCATTGTGATCGATAAGCACATAATCGATATCCCCGTTTGCTCCTTCAGCCTCACGACAGAGGATAAGGCCGGCTTGAATGCTTGAAAACAATGATCGGTAGCGACCTTCGCTCTCTTTTAGAGCCAGATCGGTCTTTATTTTATCAGTTCTATCAATTCCTACTAAAATATATTTCCACTGCTCAATATTAAAGAAATTGCCTATATCCAAACAGGAAAACCATCTTGAATTTCCATTTTTACAGCTTATACTGGCATTCCATTCAATCATGGGCGGAGTGGTTTTTATTTTTTGCCGATATTTATGACGTGCTGTCACATCCGGGAATAATTGATTGAATATATTATTCTTGCCAACAACTTCTCTGCTGGAATATCCGGTGAGGTTCTGGCACTCCCGGTTCCAGAAGACTATATTCAAACTATCATCCAAAGCCCATACCATGAAGGGAAGGTTATCAAATATGGTTTTGCTATTTAACATATTGGTATTTGCTCCGGATGAACAAGGATAATTATTGCTGCCAGGATTATAATGGCTGCTAATATCTAAATTAGCAATCTCATCTGCCGTTACTAAATCAGTAATATCACGAGCAGATGCCTGTATTATACCCGGTCTGATATAATGGCATATCCACCACAAAAATCGCAGTTCACCCACACCGTTTCTGACCGACGTTTTAAAATGGATTTCTGCGGCCCCATTTTGAAGTCTTTCCAATTCGATATGTCCTGATTTTTGAGCTTGGATAGGAAGGTAATCCATAAATGAAGCAGGTAAGATATTACCCGCATCATTTTCATAGAATTTGCAGAAAGATGAATTGGCGTAAATGATGCATAAATCAGCTTGAAAACAGCAGATTAAATCCCTTTGCATATCCATGGCCTGTCGATAAGAGTCGGGAATTATCGATTGGCAGTTGCTTATATTAAGATCATCGAGAAATTCCAATACCGGCTTATTAAGGTTATTCCCAGCAGGTTTTCCCACTACTAACCCCCCTAGAAATGTTAAATTATTTGATAAAACAAACAATTTGTGCGCCCAATATTAGACACCTATCAATATTATCTTACTCGGAATTACAAAAAAAGACAAATTAATTTAAAAATAGTATTATAATTTAGTAAAATTACCGGGTATTTACGAATACTAATAAAGAACCTTATAAGTAATATTCCGAATCGACAGCAGAAAAATTAATGGAACAAAAAAAACCGCCTGGACGGCGGTAATAACATTTTTGGTTGAAACCAGTTAATTAAGCTAAGACCAATAGTGATAAAGTAGTAATCACCTTGCTATATTCTGGCACGCTATGCCATTTAATTTTAATTGATTGTAAAATATTTCCTTGACTCTGTTTACAAGACGATCTACCTGTAGAGGAAGAGGTTCATCAATAGCCCCGGTTAATTCTATACCACAACGGTTCAAAGGTATGAGAACTTTTGGTGCAGATGCGGATGCGACTGCTTCTGCCATGCGCGGAGTAAGTTCTCCGGAATATGAGTTGGCAGCCAAAATTGCAACTGAACCAACAATTATATTAGCCTGAGCAATCATTTGTATTACTGTGTTTTCGCCACAGGCACCTTCCTTAGCTCCCGCCTTCAGCATCACCGAGGTGGCAGCAGGATTTGTACCCAGGCCTATTATGCTGCATTGCTCTCCCAGTTCCTGATTAAGCCTTTCAACAATCACCCGTCCTATTCCTCCGCCCTGACCATCTATTACAGCAATATTCAAGATTTAACCCCCCATTGCCTTTTGGCCATGATACGTGCAGAGGTTCCAATTGTGTAAATAGTATATTGATGACGATCAAGTTCAATAAACATTTGCACATTCCCCCCCGACTTAAAGATTTTTACAATCCCTAATCTTT